>DAOTAZ010000006.1:0-23553 GCA_035382965.1 Chitinispirillaceae bacterium
GGAGCTCGCTATTTTTGCCAGTCTCTGGGTATTTGCGCTGTTTTTTCCCCCGACCACTATCATTGCGTCAACATGACCGGCCAGATCTGCCACTTCAGCCTGTCTCTGGTCTGTGGCCGCACAGATTGTTTTCTTTATGACAATTTCAGATGCGGGAAATCTCTCTTTTATTCCCGATGCGATTCTGTCAAAGAGTGTCCGGTCAAATGTTGTTTGCGACACAAGGCAGATTTTTTCACTTTGTGGAATTTTTTCTATGTCTTCAACACTCTGGATCAGAAACCCGGCATCCCCGGCATAACCTAAAAGCCCGATTACCTCAGCATGGCCTTTATCACCGGTGATCACAATAAGAAATCCCTGTTCGCGAAACCTGGAGATCACTTTGTGGACTGTTTTTACTTTTGGGCATGTCCCATCGATTATTATATGTCCGCCTTTTTCATACCTGGACTGGACCTCTGGGGGAACCCCGTGAGCTCTGATCAGGAGTTTTGATTTCTCCGCAGGTTCCTGATTCTCTTCCAGTGCAGTTACTCCTCGTTGGCGCAGCATCTCGATTGTCTGGGAATTGTGGATCAATGGACCTAAGGTCTTTATCCCTTTGGATGATCCTGATGAATTCTCCAGAGCAAGATCAACAGCCCTCTTAACTCCCATGCAGAATCCTGCAGTTTTCGCAACTATTATCTTCATTTATCTGTCTTTCTTCTCTAAAGAAGTCCGATTATCTAAACAGAAATTACCAATTTGTTAAAAATAAAACAGGGATTATTAAAGTAATCTTCTAATCTGATAATCCAGGTTAAAACTCAACCGGGGTAATTCCTATCAAGAAAATCTAGGTTTAGGAACTGGCATTTGCCATTTTTAAATTATGTCCCCAATCATAACTGTAGAAAATATCTGGAAATCCTTTGGGAAGTATTCGATTCTTGAAGACCTTTCATTGCAGGTCGATGAGGGTCTTGTTTATGGACTTGTAGGTCTCAATGGGGCGGGAAAGACCACGCTTCTGAGGCTGCTGCTAGGAAATCTGAGAGCCGACAGAGGAAAAATCTCGATAAGGGGGTTTAACCCCTGGGAACACAGGGAGGAGTTTTACCGTGGTCTTGGAGTGGTGCTGGAGCATGATGGCTTCTGGGGGAATCTGACGGTTCGTGAGAATCTCTCCATTTATGCGGCGGCAAAGGGCATTTCAGCCGCAGAAGCAGAAAGTTACTTTGCTGAGTACTGGAAAGACACCGATATCTTTAACAGCAAAAAGAAAGTCAAATATCTCTCAAGAGGTCAGAAAATGCAGTGTGCCATCTGCAGAGCCTTCCTGGGGTGGCCAAAGGTATTATTTCTCGACGAGCCGGTGGTGGCTCTTGATATTACCGCATATGATCACTTTTGCCGGATGGTCAGGGAGGCACGTGACGGCGGGGCAGCGATGATTATCAGTTCTCATCAAATGGAGATTATCAATAAACTGTGCGGAAGAATCGGAGTTCTTCGCGACAAACACCTGGTTGAACTCAACAGGGAGAGATGTTCCCAATGGGCTGTGGTAACCGATGACTCGCCGCAATGGAAGTCACTTATAGAAAAGACCGGGGGACTCAATATCATCTATGATGGGTATTGGCGTTTTGAAATCGATCATCCTGAAACAGCTATTCCTGAATTGATCAGCTCTCTTGTGAGTGCAGGATGCCGGATCAGGGAGGTGCGGCAGGAAAGAGACATTGCTATTGGGGATGCTGTGAGGGGTATTTACGGAAACGGTGGAATATCTGCATGAAAAGCATATTGCAAGTATTAAGGAAAGAATGGATGTGCTTTATCGGATCGGATCGGGGAGTTTTTGGCCTCTATGCAATCCTGGTGCTTTCCTGGAGTTTTCTGCTTGGATCCGGAGATGATTCCGGTATCAGATTAGGGGCGCTGTGGCTGGTTTTTTTCTCTGTAGTTGTATCTGCGAACTTTTCCAGCACGGTTTTTATTTCCGAAAGGATCACAGGCGCACTTGAGATACTTATTACTTCAGGACTGTCCAGAAGCAGTATTCTTTTCGGGAAGATGCTCTTTGTGGTAATTATGAGCCTGATAATCGGGGGTATATGCCTGTTACTGGGGCTTCTGTGGCCACGCATTCTGTTTGATAGCAGCGGGGGAAGTGTAAATGTTGCTGATTTTCTTATTTATGCCGCCTCAGTATTTCTGAATGTATCTAACAGTGCTTATCTATCTGTCAGAATATCAAATCCCAGGCTGCTTCATTTTGCGAATCTTTTCCTTCTGGCAGTGATCGTCTCTGTTTACATGGCAGTGAACTCGGTTTTTCCTCTTTCACCTGTTGTACTGATACTGGTTCTTCTGGTAATGGGTGTGTTTACCTCTATTCTGGCCAGGCGTGAGTTTAATGGTGAGCGTATACTGCAGCAGGTGATTTTGTAAGTAGTAACTGAAGTCATGGTATGCAATTTGCATTTCGTTATTGTGCAAAGCATCTTCGGGTGCTATTTAAAGGAGGAAAGTTATGCCTAAAAGAAAGATAAATATCAACACAGCCAGTAAAGAGGAGCTGATGTCTCTGAGGATGATGGGGGATACCAGGGCTGAATATCTTGTGGAGAATCGTCCTTACAGGAACTGGGATGATGTGAAAGAGAAGGTACCCAGTTTCTCAGATCAGATGATCGATGATTTGAAAAAGAGCGGAGCAACACTGGACTAAGGCCGCAGAAGTATTTCAAAACAAAGGGGGCAGCAATTGCCCTCTTTCTATTTATAAAGATAACTTCAGGTTAAAAACACTTCCCTTTCTCCTGTTTTATGCACCTTCCATCAGAACAGTGGTAACAGATCTCGTTTGGAAGTTTATCCTCGGTGAAAAAGAGGCGTATGTTTTCCAGGGTGGTTTCTGCAATGCTTGTAAGCGCCTCTTTGGTGAAGAAGGCCTGATGAGCGGTGATAAGGACATTGGGGAAGGTAAGGAGCCTTGCCAGGACATCGTCACTGATAGCCTCTGCAGAGAAATCCTCGAAGAAATAATCTCCCTCCTCTTCGTAGACATCAAGACCGGCTGAGCCGATTTTGCGGCTCTTAAGCCCTTCAATAAGGTCACGCGTATTTATCAGCTTTCCTCTTCCGGTATTTATAATCATTACCCCATCTTTCATTCTGGAGATAGTATCGGTATTGATCATGTGTACATTTTCCGGGGTTAATGGGCAATGGAGTGTAATGATATCGGAATTTCTGTACAATGTATCCAGGTCAACGTATTTTGCCCCGTTCTTTTCCGCAAAATCATTGTCAGGATAAACATCATGGCAGAGAATCTGCATTCCGAAGCCTTTGAGGATTTGTATAACTATTTTACCGATCTTTCCTGTACCTATCACTCCGGCTGTTTTCCCGTGCATATCGAACCCAAGGAGATTATTAATTGTAAAATTACTGTCGCGGGTCCGGAAATATGCCTTGTGAGTTTTGCGGTTAAGAGAGAGCATCAGCGCCACAGCGTGTTCTGCTACTGCATAGGGGGAATAAGCAGGAACCCGAACTACATGGATCTTCCCGAATGTTGCTTTCAGGTCAACATTGTTGAATCCGGCTGAGCGTAACGCAAGCAGCCGTATTTTGTATTCCATGAGGCTGTTAATGATGGGTTCGTCGATGACATCATTGACAAACACACAAACCGCGTCGAATCCTCTGGAGAGGGAGACAGTGTCTTTGGTCAGATGCCCGGGGATGTAGTGGATTTCGTATCCATACCTGGGATCATTGTTTATGCGGTCAAAAAACTCCTTGTCGTAAGGCTTGGCATCAAACATGGCTATGCGAAGTTTTGCCATCTTTTTCTCCTCCGGTTGTCTGAAATTGATAAAAAGAATAAAGATACATTGCAAAAACTGTACACAACCGATAAAAATTGATTTGCCCTGATGTAGAATTATTTTATTAAGCGTTTAATCAGGAGGTTGCGCTGAAATAGATATTTTAAACATTTTAAATTCCTGTAACAACTATATTTAGTTTTATCGAGTATTTTTTACGATGATTCCCTTTTTGCAATGGATATAAATATTTTTGTGATATTCAATTTGCACGATTAAATGCCTTTGAAAGGAGCAGTCGTGAAAAACATGAAAACGATTCACCTGTCCTGGGCCATTTTTGGCCTTTTTCTGTTTTACTGCGCCAATCCGGTGGATTATCCGCTTAAATGGCGCACGAAGTTTGAGATCCCTGTCACCAATGAGTCTTTTGTGTTAGGTGAGGAGATGCCCAAACTCTTTGAGTTTGACAGCACAATGGATTTCCTCAAAGCCGGGAAAACTTACTCCCCTGGCGACATTAGAAAGCTGATTTCTGAGATTATCAGTGGCGATACAGTTGAATTTTCAGTCCTCAGAAGTGATACTTCCAGCTTTGAAAACCATCAGGATTCACTTGATGAAAAGCTCTACCATGCAGCTATAGGTCCTATTCCTGTTTCCGGTGCCGGCAAACTCGGGGTTACTGTTCCAGTTCCCGCTGTATCGGGAACATTTTCGGTTCCGGTAACAATAAATATTGATAGTGTTTACCGTATAGTTTTCTACGATACCTCAGTAAATATATTGGACATCACTCTTAAAAACCCTTCAACCTCCTCTCTCAGCAATGTCTCTATCGCGATTGCAGGACTGGGATCTGATAGCATAGGTTCGATTCCGGCAGGAGCAACCCGTACTGCACAAATCGATGTCAGCGGTAAAGCCTTGTACGATACGGCTGTTGTAACACTATCAGGCAGTACAAACGGAGCGGCAGGAAAGTCTCTTGAAATAGAGATGTCTCTCAATGGTCTCCTGGCTTCCAGTTTGACTGTTGATGATCACCTTATAGACCTTTCAATGCATTTTTCAAATGCTTACAGGTTGACTGACACGGTTAAAATTGACTATATAGACATTACTGAAGGTGCTTTCGCATACACTCTCACCAATCATACTAATCTGGAACTGAGGCTTCAGATGATCCATGAGAACGTGTGGATCAGATCCCATGTGGAATCCAAAGGGATTATAAGTGCAGAAGATCTTGGGAGAGCCGATTCCAGTTACTTCTGGGGAGACTTAAACCAGAACGAGACTGTGGTTCCACCCAGACAGAAAACCAGTTTCAAAAACCTGGATCTTTCAGCTAAACGAATTTTTCCGGAATGGGATAATAAAAAGAAAGAATCGGTTACAATTGTGAACTATCATGTAAAGACCGGCACTCCCAGGGGGGACACGATTACTCTGAGCTCTGCCGATTCGCTCATATTCTCTATCAGCGCACGATCTTTCAAGTTTGAAGAATTTGAAGGTACAGTAATGGAAGCCTTCCATAAACAGGGTGATACAGTGATGATCCCGATTGAGCTGCCCTTTGGAGACCAGACAATTAAGGATTCATTGCGCGGGAAATTTGTATTAAAGAGAGTTAATGGAGATGTACAGATACAGACCGGGATGCCGGATGAAGCGTTTATTGATACAATGTTAATCGATTTTCTGTGGTACTGTCCTGATTCAATTGAGGTTGCAGATTCCACAAGGACCGTGTTTAAAAATGTCAATACTGACTCTTCCTTCTTAAGATCGATCGACATCACCAGAATAACAAATCTCTACCCTGACAGTATCGCAATATCTACCAGGCTTTATATCCCTGTGGGTACAAGAATGAGGGTAGTCAATGATTTGAAGGTTACTGATCCTGATTTCAACAGATTTATTGGACGGATGATAATCCGTGTAAATACCGATTACCGTCTCAATGCCAGGCTGGACTGGGAGGTATTGGATACAGTAACCATGAACCTGGGGAGCGGAAGATTTGAAGTTCCTGAGGCGCTGGATTATGTAGGCAGACTTGAGGATCGCCTCGCGAGCTTTAATATGTATGTTTCCAACAATTCCAATCTGAATCTTTACATCTTTGCACTTGTCGCACCGGAAACACTCATCGATTCCCTTGATTCCATGGAAACCAGCCGGTTCTACAGCCTGTTATTCGATGAAGGAAAAGCGGAAGAAGAGGGATATGTAAATATGCTGGGTACTAAAGGCATCTATATTCCACCCAGAAATGCAGATTCAGTCTTTAATTCGATCACTTTGAATGATAAACAGCTTGAGACCATTCTGAGTTCAGATTCATGTGGATGGCGCTGGGCGGTGAGATTTGTGAAGCAGGACAGGGATGCAATGACTGATACAGATTTCATAAAGATCAATTCCTGGCTCCATGTTGAGGGAATAAACAACGCTGACTCATTACTGATATGGTAAATTCAAACAGAGAGGCTGAAAACAAATGAAACCGTCTATTTTATCATTAATAATAGTCCTTCTTTTCAGTGTAGCAGTCCTGTCTGATGTGGATAATAATCCGATCAGTAATGGAAACACGCAGACCCGTAATGCGCTGGGACGTACGTTTGAGGGTGCGATTCACAACCCGGCAGTTCTTGGTGTGGAGAGAATCCCAAAAGGCGGTATGCCATTCCCTGCGTCGAACCTCGGTATCGGGATCTGGAGTGATAAACTTTGCCTTACGCCTTTAATAGGTGCTGATTTTAATAAATACTCCCTCCTTACCAGTGAAGTGCTTACAAGGAGTTTTGACTTGTATGGTCTCGATGAGTCGGAAGTCTCTAAAAAATTGACAGAAGAACTCAAAGGAGGAGCCCGCGCCTACGCAGGAGCCAGAGCATCACTGCTCAGCTATGCCTGGAACCGCTTTGCTTTTGATATCACTACGCACATGGATGCTGAAATACAGATACCTGAAGGTTTCTTTCATACGATTTTTTCAGAAACCCATGGTTTATTGAGGGGAAACACGCTCGATTTCAGCGGACTTCGGGAGGAGGCAATCTGGGCAACAGATTTTACCTTCAGCATAGGATTACCTGTTTATGTCCCGGCTCTGCATAACTTTTTCAAGCTTAGATACGGGGCCGGAGGTCTGAGTGTCAAGTATATCATGGGTCACTCAATTTTAAAATCTGAAACAGAAATGGGATCTGTAGAATATAGTGATGCTACAAATGACCTTGATTTTGACGGTAAGATAAAAATCAAGTCTGCAGGCACAGGCTTCTATGGAAACTGGGATTGGGACAGTCCTTTCTCACAATCCATTCTTCCCGTGACAGGTCATGGTATCGGTGTAGATCTGGGAGGAATTCTTTATGACGAGCATGGGACAATGGTCATAAATTTCCATAACATCGGAGTCTTGTTCTGGATGAAAGATGTAAAGGAAGTCTCTTATGAAATAGATAAAAATCATTACACAGCCTATGACTATTTAGAGAAAGACGATGATGATTTTATCGAGAGTGATGATTCCCTGAAAACCGGAAACGGTTTTGCCACACTTCTTCCTCTCTCAGTTAACATTGGGTATTCCTACTCCTGGGACCTCTCCAGACAGAAGAACCAAAAACTGAGATATCTTGCCGAATACGCGAACGCAAGCGCCAACTACGAGCAGCAACTCTCAAAAAGCCCGGGGCGCAGGATGATTCCCAGACTCTCAATCGGTGGTGAAGCTGGTACACTGAGAGGATATTTGCCTGTAAGACTCGGTCTTATTTTTGGCGGACCGGAGCTCATCGCTTCTGCCGTAGGTGCTGGTATCGATTTCAAGTATGTCTCCGCAAACGCCTCATACAAGGCAGTGGGATCTCCGTTTCTAGTTCCTAAAAGGGGTTTAGAACTTGCAGTCGGGCTCAACTTCGCCTGGGGTATGGAAGTTGACACAGATAAGGATGGCATACCGGATAACGTCGATAAGTGTCCCAGAAATCCTGAAGACCCCGATGGGTTTGAGGATAAAGACGGGTGCCCGGATTATGACAATGATAACGATGGTATCCCGGATTCTCTTGACAATTGTCCCAATGTCGCTGAAGACAAGGACAATTTCGAGGATGGTGACGGATGTCCTGATACCGACAATGACGGTGACGGAATCGAGGATGTCAATGACAAATGTCCGATGGAACCTGAGGACAAGGATAATTTCCAGGATGATGACGGATGTCCGGATTTCGACAACGATGGTGATGGTATTCCGGATTCTCTTGATAAGTGTCCTAATCTGCCGGAGGATATAGACCTGTTTGAAGATGACGACGGGTGTCCGGATTACGATAATGACAAGGACGGGATCGCAGACACAGTCGATAACTGCATCTCGGAACCGGAAACGTATAACGGATATAAAGATGATGACGGATGTCCGGATACACTTATCAGACCCTCTGAAAAAGAAACAACGGTGCTCAACACAAAACTGCGTGCAATCAACTTCAAGACAGGAAGTGCTGAGTTGCTGCCTGTTTCTTTCGCAGCTCTGGATTTCATCGCGGATTTCCTCAAGCAGTATTCTCACCTGCGTTATGAGATTCAGGGTCATACCGATGATCAGGGTTCCGATGAGTACAACCTGGTACTTTCTGCCGCCCGCGCCGGTACTGTCCGAGCCTATCTGTTGTCAAAAGGCATCCCGGAAAGCAGTATCCTGGCTATCGGCTATGGTGAAACAATGCCCATAGCAGATAACAAAACCGCCAACGGGCGTGCTCTTAACAGACGTGTCGAGTTCAAGATAATCGAGAGTGAGGAAGATTATCAGATGCTCAAGACAAGGGAAGAGGTGTTCAGAGAAAAGGTGAAAAACTCCAAGATAAAGGGCGCCCGCTTCTAAGCGAACTCTGCGGCACAGGAGGGAATTATCCTGTGCCGCATCTGTTTTCTTAAGAGTATTTATTGTGCAGGGGAAAATATCTGCAAGTAGAGTTTCACAGGATTACCCGGGTCAGTCCCGGCTTGAACTCCTGCTGAGGTGGGTATACCAGTAATCGTAAATATCATCCAGAGTTTTTTCAAAAGGAATTCTGCTTCTCCATCCCGTCTGAACGGTTAACCTGCTGTTGTCACCAACTATCCTGCCGCGAGTCCCGTGTATCTGAAGCTTTTTCTCCTCAGTGCGGATATCGATTTTTACCCGGCTTTTCCCTGTCAGGTATTCAAGAATCCAGTTGAGTGTATAGCCTTTTCCGCTGCAGACGTTATATACTTCTCCCTTTATTCCTTTGTCAAGTATCTGGTGATAAGCTCTCACCACATCCCTTACATCTGAAAAATCGATCGTGGACTGAAGATTGCCGACAGAGATGACAGGCTCCGATAAACCAAGAGAGATCCCGGCAACCTGCTTTGCCCAGTCGGAGCATACAAAGAGGGGAGACTGTCCCGGACCGGTATGATTGAATGATCTGGTAAAGCGGATATCCATTTCGAAGCGCCTTACATATTGCATCCCTATTAACTCTGCGCAATATTTTGATACTCCGTAGAAATCCACAGGATCGGGGTTGGAATTTTCTGTAAACTGCTCAGAGATTGATTCACGGCTGTACTCCTTTGAGGACCCGATAAGCAGAGTCCTCGCATCAGGACTGCCCTTTCTTACGGCATCAAGTACAGAAACCGTCCCTATAATATTTACTTCGAGAGAACTCCTGGGGGATTTATCCGCTTCCGGAGGAAAACTGATTGCAGCCAGATGATATACTTCGTCAGGTTTGATACTGGAGAGATAGTCGCTCAGTCTGTCTGAATCAAGAATGCTTATCTGACTGTAATTGGCTCCTGTGATGGAACAGGATGGTCCCTTGTCGATACCATAGACCTCATAACCGCATCCAATCAGGTACTCCGAAAGCCATTTTCCTGCAAAACCGGTGATTCCGGTGATCATTGCTTTTTTATTAACAGGCATTTTTTCCGTTCTTCTCAGGAAAACTTAATTTTTTGAATACCTAAAAATAAATGTAACTTTTCATATCATCAAAATTTCAGTCGGAAAAAGCTTGCCCCATCACCTTTTCCAATTCTTTCAGAACTGTTTCCACTTTATGAGACAGCATGCAGGAGCGATCACAACTCCTTTCAAATCTATCTGATGGATGGCAGGGAGAACAGGAATAAGAATTGTATAAAGCCGATACATTCCTGCCTTTTGGACTCCACACCAGAGGATCTGAAGGGCCGAACAGAGCCACAACAGGACATCCTGAAATTGCGGCGAGATGGGTGATACCGCTGTCATTTCCAATATATCCATTACATACTGAAAAAAGGCATGCCAGAGAGAGAAGGTCCCAATTGGCTATGATCATATCCTGCTCAGGCAAACAAAAACCCTCTTCGGCAGGTCCTGATATCCAGATAACCGAATACCCCAGTTTCCTGAGCCGGGATGCGCAATCAAGGAAATTCTCCAGAGGCCAGTTTTTTATTCTGCTGCCGCTCCCGGAGCCTACGGCTATTGCAGGCCTGTTTGCATCCAGGAGATTGCGGGCTCTCCTCATACCATCTGAAGGAAGATCAAGCCTGAACTGACTGTCAGGTTCTGTCACACCCGAAAACAATGACAAATGAAAATCTGAAATGTGAATGCGAGAGTCAGGAAAAGGGTTCTGACGAAGGAGAAGCCGGGGGGCAGCCCTGACCGCATGATTTACAATTGGGGAATCTGCTTTTGCAAACAGTACGATCCTGTTAAACCTTCTTAAAAAACTGACTGCTTCTTCGCTGCTGGTTTCCGAAAACAATGAGATAAAACTGCGGCTTCCGGCTTCCAGGGTTTCATCAATAATACCACAGGCTTTTCCCAGCTCTCCAAAAGCCATCTTTCCCAGGAGAGTGATTTTCTGAATCTTTTCCCGTTTTCTCCAGAGGTGGATTGATGGCAGAATATTGAGAAAATCACCAAGGCTGCCGTTGTGGTAAATCAGTGCCGGCATTTCTAATTCCCATTGTGATATTCAGAGATTAAATCTGCTATCTTTCCGGGCAGAATTCCAATCGAAATGTCATTCAGATATATCCGCTTTGAACCGGCATCGGGATCTCCCAAAAGAATACAGAATGCCATGTTGAGTCTTATAAGGTTCAGTGTGACAGAATCAGTGTCCAGGACAAAGCGGCTGCTGATTCTAAGGGACTGCTGTTTGTAATTGTGTAAACAACTGGCTGCCGGAGAACCGGTTTGATCATTACTTTTAAGAAGAAGACCGTGTGTGCGGCATATAATGGGTCTGCTGGAATATATCCGGCATCTGTTATCAGTGAGAAACACACATCCGGAGTGGTTTGTTTCCAGTGAACTGTTTGAACTTTGGAGAGCGGTTGAGATCGCAAACGCTTCCAGATAATTCACTGATTCAAGTTCACAGCAGGATCCGCATCCTGGTTTACAGTTGATATGCTCAGGATGATCCCTGAGTGCAGCATCGAAGAATCTGTCGCAGTAAAGGCACAAAGTTCTGTAGTTTTGCAGAATCTCCCTCAGCATGTCCGGAAATTCCCCTGTTCAATCCAGACCCATTGTAATCTTCCCGTCCATAATTACAAGTCCCCGGAAAAACTCTCCGGCTGATCCTGCTGACTTGAAAGGCCGGGGGCCTTTTCCTGTACCGACATAAAAGCCGGCCTGATAAAACAGGTCACCAGGTCCAACTGACTGCTGCTCCACATGTACTGCCAGCATGTCAAGTCTGCAGTTTTTCCAGAATGGAGGGGCGTTTTTCTCACCTCCGGGCAGGTAATAGATCCCTTTGGAACGTCCCCATATAAATTGAAAAACGAACTGGCTTTCGACACTGGCCCAGAAAGACGGGCAGTTTATTTCTCTGAATTTTCTCTGGAAAGAACTGAAAGATTCCCTGAGTGAGCCGCTGAGGAACTCAAGATTGTTGTTTGTCCAGGGATCATTTACAAGGTATACAGGTGAGAGGTACTGCTCATGGATTATGGTCGGGGAATCGGCTGTTATTCTGTCAAGAATGATCATCCCGTCCTCACTCCAGGTAAGCACCCGTACATCTCTGTGCAGAATCTTTTTTCCATGTAAATCGAAATAGTTGATCCTTCCCCAGGTGTCAAAACCGTCACGCAAAAGCCTGTCCTCGTGAAAAGCAACTTCCCAGGATTTTATCGCGTTTTCCGCGGATGGGATGCCGAGAAGCGATGCCTTGAACTGGGCTATCAGTTCAGGTTTGCTGTGGATATTAAACCCGATAAGCGGGTGGTTGCCGATGGCTTTCCAGGCAACTGAGCGGATTGAGCGTATATTGCGCCTGTAACAGACCTCTACATAGGGGTAGATATGACGTGTATCGACCGCATTCTCGATCTGCCCCGGAGAGAAATTGCGCTGCTCTTTTGAAAGTGGGAGGCATGCCAGCAAAGAGAGTTCAAGCCCGACCTGGCTTTGGAACAGTAGTTCCCATCCCTCATGATGCTGTTCGAGTCCGAAAACCCAGGGGCCCTGATTTTCATGGTCATTTAAAAGACATGTATCCATCCATGAAAGCAGCCGTCCTGTAAGATGCAGTGCGCGGGGATCGTTGTGCCACAGTCCCCAGGCCTGGGCGAATGGTCTGGGCATGAACATGGGCATGTCATGCCCGCCAGGGGTAAAGATTATTCCGGTAGGAAGAGAGAACCTCAGCAGTATGTCGAAAGTCCGTTGATGGCTCTTGCGGCAGAAGTATTCCGGCCACTCTCTGTTTTGAATAGAATAAGCTGCCATCGCAAGAACTACCCAGGAACTGTAAGCCAGAACTTCAGGATGAAAAAAACCGTGATTCTCAGCAGTCATGTCAGGGAAGAGGTTCTGTGTAGTTACTGTTTTTGAGATGGAACTGCCGAAAAAACGACTGTGGTCGGTTTTATCATGTATGCTCGATGCGATGTTCAGAGACCATACTTTTTGAGCTTCTTCCCATTCAGGAAGATTCGGGTGCTCGGGGTTGAGGTTGATTGCCCATGCAAGTACCATTGTATCCTGGGCGTTTTCCTCTACCTTGGTGTCAAATTCACATCCGCTTGGAGGAAGGGTGCCGATGAACCGGTCTGCCTCAAAAGCCAGAATCTCCTTAATTCTTACAATATGCTCCTCATCGAGAATATCGCGGCATAAAACACCGGTAAGTCCCAGAAGAGTAGCCCATAAGCTGCTTCTCCAGTTCTCTCCCCATCTTTTTCTTTCCAGAAACTCTTCAACATCCAGTGTACCGGTCAGATGAGTGTCGCATGCCCATTTGACACCTTTACGGATTCTGGAGACGAGTTCTTCTCTGGAAAGGATAGCGTTGATCAAATCACATTCGTTCAGGTAAATGTAGCTGCCAAGGAGGCATAATACATTCAGATGAGGACGGATGACGTATTCGATAACCGGTGATGATGACTTCACGGAGCGCATGTTGAAATTTTGCGGATCCGTGCTGCCGAAAATACCCCTGCTTTCATCTATATCGTGCCATGACTTAAGGTAATATGGAACGCTTCGGGATAAAAGACGCAGTATCTTTCCGGGTTCTATTTTGTCTGTAAAGTTAAGCATTGTCTTCTGTCATTATTCTTCAGGCTTTCAATGGCCTTTCCATAGGATAAACAGTGATGGAGTTATCCGATACGGCCTGCTTGATTTTTCTGGCGAATTCTCTTGCAGTGTTGGAATCGTAAAGAACAAGGAATGAGTCGCCGAAAAAACGCGGAAGTCTGTCGCCTTTAAGCCAGTTGAGATGGATGTTTACCTGTTCACGTAGAAACGACGGATCGGAACCTGAATAACCTATGCCTAAATATGCCACCTTGATTATCCTGATAAAAGGATTTCCTTGATTTTAACTAGAGAGAAAAATTTCTGATATCTGTATCCGGAATTGCTGCCAATAGAGTGCAGTTTAATTCAGATACCAACTCTAATTACCTCAAGGGTTTGAAAAACAAAATTAATAAAAAAAATGGCGATTTAAAAGAATTGGACTTCTTATAATCCGCTTTATCCGGAACAGGTATTACGGATCAGATGTTCTGAGATTGTTCCGGAATTCAAGCTGTTGTTACAGACACTCTTCTTCAGGGTCGGCATCGGTATCGATACTTTATACTTGCATTAAAATGTGAATACTCTGGAAACACAGGATTTTTTAAGGGTGTGGATTTCCCATCATCTTTCTGGGAAATGCAGCATCTTCAAAAGCTCTTTCTGTACCGAATATTGGAATGAAGTCTTCAAGATTGTATTTCATGAGTATTTGTTCTACGTTGCTTGAGGGATCAAGAATTGCAAAGAATTTGTTTCCCTCCGTGAATTTTCTGTGATAGAGCAGAAGATTCTGACTTGCCGCTTCATCGATGGCAACAATATCCGTCATTTTGACTGCTGCTGCCTTCCAGTGGCCCGCATATATCTTATCCAATTCTTTATCCAGGGATTCGATAGTCTGCTGATTGAGTGTACCTACAAGTTGCAGTACAGCGAATCTGGTCTTGGAATAAATATATGCATCCAGAAACCCGGGCTCGGGTACAGGTTTTTCCTTTACACTGGCATTTCTGGGTTTATGATCGGGATTTTTTTCGGTTTTATTTATTCTGGCAATGACTGTAATTACGGTTTTATAGGGCAGGTGCAGTGTCGCGGCAATACAATGAGGATCAACCTTTTTTTTGATCATCCTGTAGAGCCGATGATATATCTCGTCGGAGAATTCATTATACCTGCTGGACACGGAGCCCCCATAAGAGTAAGAAGCATCTTTTTTATCTTACATTTTTATCCGGATATCGTCAATACTGCTTTCATGCAGGAAAATGGAAAAATAGTGATAAGATAATGAGATAGCTGTCCGTTCTTGACAGGTTGAGCCTGACAGTGTATTTTCTCATGGTGTTTTTCCAGGGGCTGTAGCTCAGTTGGGAGAGCGCGACGTTCGCAATGTCGAGGCCAGGGGTTCGATCCCCCTCAGCTCCACTTTTCTTATCTGGTTTATTCCTGAATCCCTCAGGTTTACTGATAGTCTCCTGTTAACTGGTTCACTTCTTCTTCAAAGCATTCGATATCGCGTTCAGAATCGCCTTACTGCTGTAGGTTGCCCCTGAGATGGCATCGACCTGAAGACTCTGAGCTTCGATTACACTCTCCTGTATCTTCTCTGCAGGTGCCCCATTGCCGCTTTTGTGCTCTATGTATTCAATGGAAGTAATCTTGTGATCTTTGACGGCTACCTTTACTTTCACAGAGATGGGAAACGCCTTGAATTTTCCCTCATAGGTACCATCTGCTACAATTGTCAGGTCTACATCCTCAACCGGTGTGGCCAGAAGCTTTATGAGGTTTTTCTGCACTGATCCTTTAAACAGCTTTGTACCTACAAATGAGCCTGCGAGAACCACAAGCAACGATATGAAAACAATGAACAGGATTTTATCTTTCATAAAAGGCCTCCAGACCTGTAATGAGTTATAGATTTAACCGGTTATCTGCTCCGGTGTTTTTTTCATTGTAAGGAAAACAACTGACCTTAACAATCTACTCTTTTTTTCCGGTCTCTTCAATGGGCAATTATGCTGTTCCCGGAAAACTCAGGTCTGAAGTGATCACATAAACGGAGGATATTTATTCATCCGCTCGGCAATTACATCGTAAACATATCCACGAGCTACTCTTCTGACCCTTATCTGTATGCCGTGGAATTCAAATCCGAAAAATTCCTTCGGTTCCGAGCCGTTGAAATGTGATTTTACCAGTTCATCTATTGTCTGTCCGGACTCCGGCAGTTCACTGAAGGCTTTCTCCTTTATTTTACTTAAGGGAACCGCGCCGCCGATTCTCCATCTGTTCTCCGAAAGCATCACCATCATTTCAGGAGGCCGGTCATACTCGTCTTCAATCTCTCCAACCAGTGACTCGATTACATCCTCAAGTGTAACCAGCCCGGTCGTGTTTCCTTTACTGTTCTGGACTATTGCGATATGCTGATACTCCCTTATCATCCTCCTCAATATTGCATTGACATGCATCGTTTCCGGGATGAACATTATCGGTCTGCAGATTCCCTTCAGAGTAGGGTTTCCCGGTGTGGCGTGGAGAACTGTCACCAGGTCTTTGAAATTGATATATCCCAGAACTGAACCTGTTTTATCGGCAGACAGAAGAGGGTAGCGCGTGTGTCTGTGTACATGCGACGAAAGGAATGCATCTGTCAGGCTCATGGATTCATCCAGAAACACAACATGATCTTTTTCAACCATGATATCCCTGGCTGTCGATTTACTCATCTGAAGGCTTTTTGATATAAGCGATGCCTGTTCCTGGGAAAGCTTGTTCTCCAGTGCTGCTGCGCTGGCGAGGATTGAAATCTCGTTTGCTGCAGAATCCGGTCTCTCTTTGTGTATTTTTCGCGCAAATGGACGGTTTGCAATTTCAGTAAGCAGTATAAAAGGGTGAAACACCTTTACCAGTGCAAATAGTGGCAGTGCGCTGATTTTGGCAAGCAGGATATTATACCTCACACCAAGGGTTTTTGGAAGAATCTCGGTGTACTGTATCATGACTACTGAATAACCCAGAGAAAACAGGATGATCCATCTGGAGTCAAAAATCTCGCTGAATTTTGCTCCTGATACAGCAGCACCTATGGTGTGAGCCAAAGTGTTGATGATCAGAATCACTGCTATGGGCTTCTGGATATCAAGCTTGAACTTCCGCCAGATATCAGCGGTTTTAGGAGACTTCTGGCTGATCTCCGCTATATCTGTATTGGAAAGGCTGAGAAGGCATGCTTCCATCAGAGAACAGAAAAAAGAGACACTGAGGGAAAAAAGGATCGCCAGGACGAGAATTAGCACTTTTCCTCCGGATTTCTATGACTGAGAATACAATAAATAAAAAATACCAAATTTGTGGTTAATAGATGTATATAAGATTTCGGGGGAGGTTCGATATTATCCACTTGATTTCAGCAGGCAGTCAACATTGTATTGTGTTTTCAGGTAAAATTTTACAATTAATAACCCGGCGTGTCCAGGGGAATTTTGTGCTTTGACTCTGTGTCTCAGTTATCTATGCTGTTGATCCGGGTTGGCTTGTGTCAGGTTTAATATACATCAAACCGACAATCATTTAATATATATAAACGGATTATTCCTCTGATTATTGCCGTTTTATCAACTGTTTTCACGTTTTGAGGTGAATAATTCAGAATAGAACTGTAAAAAAAGCTATTTTTATGTTCATACCTGTTCAGTAAGGAGCCGGTCGGTTTTATGAGTGAATTGTACCGCTTTGGAATATCTCTTGAAAAAAGTCTGATCGATGCATTTGATAAACACATCAAATCCCGGAAATACCATAACAGGTCCGAGGCCATCCGTGACCTGATCCGTGAAGAACTCGTACAGAAAAAATGGACCGAAGGCGGTGTTGTGGCCGGCGCCATCGTCATGACCTATGATCATCACAAAAGAGAACTGGTTACTAAAATGCTGGATATCCAGCATGATTTTCAGGGTACCATCCTTTCTACCCAGCATGTGCACCTTGACCATCATCACTGCCTCGAGATTATTGCAGTCAGGGGGAAAGCCAGGGATGTCGAGCGGCTTTCAACAAGTCTCAAGGCGCTTGTGGGTGTAAAACACCTCAGTCTCAGTATTTCCCAGTCAGGCGATGAGACCGATTGACACAAGGAGAATAAGGGGCTGGTTGTCAATCCAGAAAAGAATGGAAATCCGAAATACTTTCAAGGTTGTGTTCTGAGGCGTACTTCTGTATTCCGTCTAAAACTCTTGGTGCGATTTTGGGATCGATAAAGTTTCCTGTGCCTATCTGAACTGCGGAGGCCCCGGCAAGGAGGTATTGGATCGCATCATCAGCGTTGAGAATTCCACCCATACCGATGACCGGAATTGTTACAGCACGGCTGACTTTGTATGTCAGTGCTACTCCCACGGGTCGAATGGCCGGCCCGGAGAGCCCTCCGGTTTTCATGGGAAGGACCGGACGTTTCCTCTTAGTGTCTATTACCATCCCAACCAGTGTGTTAATGCATGACACGGCATCAGCCCCGCCATCCTGGGCAGCTCTGGCAATTACCGTAATATCTGTAACATTCGGGGATAATTTCAGAATAAGGGGTTTTGAGGTCAGTTTCCTCAGGCTGCTGGTAAGATTATAGGTCTGGTCTGGATCTGTTCCAAATGCCATTCCTCCATGCTTCACATTTGGACAGGAGATATTTACCTCATATCCCCAGATCGAGTCGCGGATTTCCAGCCTCGAGATAACCTCACAGTACTCATCCTGAGTCGATCCGGCAACGTTTGTCACCAGGGCGCATGGAAGTTTTTCAAGGAAAGGGACCTTCTCACTGAGGAAGCGTTCTACTCCGACATTGGCCAATCCGATGGAGTTGAGGATACCGGCAGGAGTTTCAACGATCCGGGGAATGTCATTGCCCCCGCGCGGATTGAGTGTGACCGCTTTTGTGTAAATTGCGCCTATACAGGAGAGATCGATTAGCTCCTCATACTCACTGCCATATCCGAAAGTACCCGATGCCACTCCCACAGGGTTGGGTAAACGCTTATTACCGATTTCTACGCCGAAATTCATTGATTTATCGCTCATGTTATCTGCCAGTCCAGTTCCAGGCTGTTAAAAACCGGGCCCTCTTTGCAGGCGCGTTTATATCCCGGAGGATCGATGGTTTTAACCACACAGCCCATACATGCTCCTACACCACAGGCCATGATCTGCTCAACTGAAACAAAACAAGGAATCTGCATTTTAGACGCGAAGATATGGCAGGCAGCCAGCATCGGGTGTGGTCCGCAGCAAAAAACGACCGAATTTGGGTCGATCTCATTGGAAATGGAGTATAAATAGTCTGCTGTGGTACCGTGAAATCCTTCGCTGCCGTCATCTGTGCAGATAATCGGATTCT
This sequence comes from Chitinispirillaceae bacterium, assembly GCA_035382965.1. Taxonomy (GTDB): domain Bacteria; phylum Fibrobacterota; class Chitinivibrionia; order Chitinivibrionales; family Chitinispirillaceae; genus JAAYIG01. Next base: position 18,845 of record DAOTAZ010000006.1, read on the forward strand.
CTCTGGTGAAAGAAGCAGATTGGGGTATAAGAGTCTTTGAACGGCATCCGAAGATAAATCTGGTGTTTATTGCGGAGTTTCTGAGTGTGGCAGACAAAAAGAGGATAGGTCCCAGGCCTGTTCCTCCTGCTATAAGGAGTGCTTTGCTGCCGGAAAATGGGGGAAAGCCGTTTCCCATCGGGCCAATAACATCGATAATTTCACCAGCTTTTTTTGCAGACAGGATTTCGGTTGCACACCCACGCACCTGATAGATTATCGAGCAGGTTCTCTTCAGCGGGTCAAATGATGAGATTGCGAAGGGTCTGCGAAGCAATGGTATGGCAATATCAGAAACCCGAATAGTGAGAAATTGACCCGGGATGGGAATCTCTGCTGCTTCCCAGGACATTTCCATTTCCAGAAAAGCATCGTTTATTGCGTGATTTCTGATAATTTTTGCTGCAAACTGCTCCATACAGAATCTTTATTGGTTATTAAAATTGGAATTGAATTGCTTGAATATTGCGGAAATGATGATGCAATATTTTCGCTCTTAATGTTTACTGGAATATAAATCAGGGGGGATAACTATGGAGCTTGTATAAGGATGATTTGCCGGTTGGGTGATGCTTTCCAACCGGCAGGATGGTTAACTCTTTTTAGGCTGATAAGTGCCGCAATCGGCATGGTTGGCGTGTGTGATAACGTGGATTCCGGATGCGGTGCATTCAAAGGAGTCATTGTACTCACAGTTTGATATTTTGCACGCACCCACTCCGCCGTTTATGTCGGTAAAACCTCCCTTGTTTTCTGCCGGAAAGAAGGTATCACATGAGGCTTCCAATTCATCACCTACTGTAATTGCAAGTGTGTGACACTTTTTCCCTTTGTTGTACACACAATTGATAGCTTCACAATCAATTATCCTGGACATTTCTGTAGGCATAATGCTCCTTTCTGCTGAATGGATCCTGAGTTTAAGAAAAGTGCAAAACTCATGCCTGAATAGATTGTCAAAGTAGTTCTTGGCATCAGGAAAGAGAAAAAAGCCCGTTTTAGAGGTCTAAGGTGGGGAATTATGTGCTTAAAATCTATTTTATTAGTTAATTAGTTAAAAAGGTTTTCCTAGGATAAAGATAGCATGTATATTTCTTTCAGTCCTGAAATTTCCAGATTCATAAATTGAGTTTTGGAGTGAAAACAACCTGTTCGGGTGTTTCTAAAAATTCCGGACTTGATACTGATTATTGTTAAAAAAATGCAAATAGCTTTGAAACTGGAGGCTTACAGATGAGAAACGGTGGAGTTTCAGCGTCACTCTTTTCAGTTCCTGCTTTCCTGGTATTGTTGGTAGCCGGGTTGCATGCTGATGAAACGTTTAACAAACTGTTTGATGAAGGCAAGTATGCTGAAGTAATCAAGTATGCTGATGAAAAACTGCCGATTGCAGACAGGAATGCCTCGGTTTGGGCAAAGCTTGGAGTGGCACATGAAGAGCAGAAACTCGATGAGAAGGCCTTAGCATGTTATCTGGTGGCCATTAGAAACGATGCCAAAAATTATGAGGCACACCTGGGTGCTGCCCGTATCTATAACAACATCGGCCAGCCTTCAAGTGCTGCTGATCTGGCTAAAAAAGCCATGGAACTCAAGTCCACAGGTGAAGCCAGTTGGGAGTACGCGCGTTCCTGTATAGCTCAGAACAAAACCAAAGAGGCGAAGGCCGCACTGGAAAAGGTCGTTGAGACCGACAAATCAAATGTTGTTGCAAACAGGGAACTGGGCAATATTTTCTACGGGGAAAAGAATTTTGAAAAAGCCCTGCCCCTTATGAAACTTGCTTATCATGCCAAACCTGATGGAGAAACCGCCTACAAAATAGCGCAGATCTTCACGACACAGAAATCACCCGATTCGGCCATCGTTTATTACAAGGAAGCACTGAAGGACAAGAAGCTGGAAAAACCCGAAGCTGGTCTGGAACTCGCCCGGCTCTATTTCCAGGCTGGAAAACACAAACAGGCTGCCGAGGAGTATGAAAAGGTTGATCAGAAGCTATTAACAACCGATGACCTGTACAACCATGCGTTCAGTGCCGAAAAAGCGGGAAAAGACAAGGATGAAACGGGGAAACTGTACGAAGCTGCAGTGCAGAAGTTCGGGGCATCAAATGCCCAAAAGGCTCTTCTGGCAAAAGAGAAAGTTGCCAGATGGAAGCTGGATAAAAAGGCTTATAAGGATGCTCTTGTGCTGCTTCAGGATATTTCCAAAGCTGATCCCGGAAGCAAAGTTGTCAAGGATGTCACATTTCTTATGGCTGAAGCCTATGACGGTTCAGGCGAACGTTCAAAAGCCATTCCGCTTCTGGAAGCAGTAATTGCCAAAGAACCTGATAATGTTGAAGCTGTTGCCAGGCTGGCTGACCTCTATAATAAACAGAAAATGTCCGATAAGGCTCAGGCGCTTTATTCCAAGCTTCTTTCTCTCCAGCCTAACAATCCCAATGTTTACCTGGCCCTTGGTGAATACAGTCTTAAATCAAAGAAGTATGACGAGGCGCTCAGACATTTCCAGAAAAGCTTTACGCTTGAAAAAACTGCACGTGCCGCTGAGGGTATGATGCTTTCTGCGTGGGAACTGAAAGATTATCAGTTGGCCAGTGATGCTGCTGAATCAGCTCTGCGTATCGATGGTTCGATGCGTCAACCTAAGATTACCCTCTCAAATATCCATATTCAGGAGAAAAACTATTCTGCTGCAATCAATATCCTCGAAAAACTGCATAAAGAGGATCCTTCAGATCTGGACATTCTGAAAAAGCTGGCTCTGTGCTTTGAAAAATCCGGGAAAGCGGATAAACTGGCAGAGACCGATAAAGCTATTGCCGCTGCTGATAAGAAAGACACTGTCTCCAGGCTTCGTTATGCCAAATACCTCCAGTCCAAAGGTGATAATGAAGCGGCTCTTGGAATGTATAAAGAGCTTTCCACGCTTCAGCCAAGAGAGCCTGAAATCCCGTATAACATGTATCAGATCGCTCTGAAGATGGGAAATAAAGATGACGCAGTTGTTCATCTGAGAAAGTATGTACAGCTTAAGCCTCAGGATGCAAAAGCTCAGCGTGATCTGGGTAACATGCTTTATGACAAAAAGGATTCTGATGGGGCCCTTGCTGCATATCGTGCTGCCCTGAAACATGATCCGGCCATCAAAGGGTTTTACAAAAAATATGCTGACCTGATTCTGGCCCAGAAACCCAAAGCTCCGGTGAAGGGGCAGAAAAGTGCGGAAGATGAGGTCATAGATGTACTCAATTCTGCTGTAAAGGCTGGTGAGGCAGATGAGGAGATCTATTCCACGCTGGCTGAAATCTACCAGAAAAAGGGAAACTACGAACAAGCCTCCCAGATGTATCAGAAAGCGCTTCAGTTGAAGCCTCAGAATCCCGAAATGCTTGCTGCTCTGGCCTTCTGCCAGGAGAAGGCGGGCAAGGTTTCTGATGCGATTATCTCTTATGAACAGGTGATCGCAATGAACACCTCCAGTACAAAAGAGATGAAAGCTCTCGGTGATCTGTACATGAAATCCGGGAAAAAGGATAACGCCATCACTACCTATAAGAAATTCCTGGAGGTATCTCAGGATTCAAGAATCGCATCATTGGTGGGAAAATCGGAATTCGAACGGAAAAACTACAAAGAAGCTGTCAAGTACCTGGGAATGGTCACAGGAGCGGATGCCAAAAAAGCGGACCATCTTTCAGATTACGCCATGTCAGCTTACAACACCGGTGATACCAAAAAGGCTGAAGAACTTTTTACTACTCTTATGGCTGTTTCTCCGAAAGACCCTGAGCCGGTAAAGATGCTCTATGAAATTGCCCAGAAAGCCAATGACACAACCAAAGCTGTCGAACATCTTAAAAAGTACACAGATCTTAAGCCCTCAGATGCAAAAATGCTCCAGACACTGGGAGACATGTTGTATAACCGGAAGGATCGCACCGGTGCTCTCGCTGCCTACAAGGGGGCTCTCAAGGCAGATCCCTCTGCAAAAGGTTTCCTGAGGCGATATGTCGAACTGGTAAATACAAGCGGTACAGCGGAAGAAAAATCAGAGGCTTTAAACAAAGCAATCGCAGCAGGAGAAGCAGATGCTGCAATGTATGAGCAGCTTGGTGAAAGCTACAAAAAAGCCGGAAATCTTCCCAGAGCCATTCAGAATCTGGAGAAAGCTTCTCAGCTCGATCCCAAAAATTCGGGCTTGCTCATCTCTCTTGCTGAGTGTCAGGCTCAAAGTGGTGCAATCGATGCCGCTATTCTGACTTATGAGCAGGGAATTGCGATGAATCCCAAAGCGGATAAGGAATATAAAGCTCTGGGAAAACTTTACATGCAGCAGAAAAAGTCCGAATCTGCCATAAAGAATTTCAAAAAATACCTCGAGAATAACAAGGATGATGAGCTTGCCAAAATAGTAGGTCAGGAAGCTTTCAAAGCGAAAAACTACACTGAGGCAGTGAAATACCTTTCGATGGTAAGCGGTGCAGATGCCTCTGCTCCTTCACATCTGAAAATGTACGCCGAAGCCTGCAGTCAGACAAAGGACGACACGAAAGCTTTTCAGCTCTACAAGGAGTTGTCTGTAAAAACTCCTCAGGATGCTGATGTAATGAAGAAACTCTATGAGATCGCCGGCAAGGCAGGCACCAAGGAAGAAGTGCTGAC
>DAOTAZ010000006.1:23653-27286 GCA_035382965.1 Chitinispirillaceae bacterium
ATGCTGACGTTCTGAAGAAACTCTATGAGATCGCCGGCAAGGCAGGCACCAAGGATGAGGTACTGTTGTATCTCAAGAAATACACTGCCCTTAAACCTGGAGATGTGGAAGCACAGAAAGTTCTTGCCGACAATCTTTATGAGAGGAAAGACAACGCTGGTGCTCTTGCCGCTTATCGTGCCATTGTCAAAGCAGAACCTTCGGTCAAAGGCATCTACAAAAAGTATGCAGAACTAGCCCTTGCGGCCGGAAACGAAGCTGAAATCATCAGTGTGCTTAACGGTGCCATAGCAGCCGGGGAAGCAGATGGGAAGATGTACAAAAAGCTGGCTGAAATCTACAGTAAACAGGGTAACCATGCAAAAGCGGTTGCAATGTATGAGAAGGCCAGCCAGAGTGATCCTAAAGATGTATCCCTTATAACTGACCTTGCTGAAGCACAGGCGAAGAGCGGAAACACAAGCGCTGCAATTTTGACCTACGAGCAGGCCATAGCGATGAATCCTCAGGCCAGTAAGGAGTACAAGGTACTCGGTGATCTTTACATGCAGCAGAAGAAGACCGAGTCAGCCATAAAGAACTACAAGCAGTATCTGGAGAAGAACAAGGACAACGGCCTTGCTAAAATAGTGGGTCAGGAAGCTTTCAAAGCGAAGAACTACACCGAAGCAGTGAAATATCTGGCGATGGTGAGCGGCGCGGATGCCTCCACTCCTTCACATCTGAAGATGTATGCCGAAGCCTGCAGCCAGACAAAGGATGATTTCAAGGCATATCAGCTCTACAAGGAATTGTCGGTAAAGACTCCCCGGGATGCGGATGTGCTTAAGAAGCTCTACGAGATAGCAGGCAAGGCAGGTACAAAGGATGAGGTACTCTTGTATCTGAAGAAATACGCTGCGCTTAAGCCAGGAGATGTTGAGGCTCAGAAAGTTCTTGCTGATAATCTTTACGAGAGAAAAGACAACGCGGGAGCTCTTGCTGCTTACCGCGCCATTGTCAAAGCAGATCCCTCTGTCAAGGGTATTTACAAGAAATATGCTGAACTGGTGATGGCTGGTGGAAATGAAGCGGAGATAGTGGCGGTACTCAACGGAGCTATAGCTGCCGGAGAGGCCGATGGAAAGATGTACAAAAAGCTGGCTGAAATCTACAGCAAACAGAATAATCATGCAAAAGCCGTATCCATGTATGAGAGGGCCAGCCAGCTTGATCCCAAAAACGCATCATTGCTTAACGAACTAGCGGAAAGCCAGCTCAAGAGTGGTAATATTGATGGTTCTATTCTGACTTATGAGCAGGCTATAGCGATGAATCCCAAGGCCAGCAAAGAGTATAAGACACTTGGCGATCTCTATTTGAAACAGAAAAAGACCGATTCCGCGATCAGGACTTACAAGAAGTATCTGGAGAAGAACCGGGATAATGCTGCCGCAAAACTGGTCGCTGAGAATGCTTACAAACAGAAGAACTACCAGGAAGCGGTCAAGTATTTCGCTATGCTCTCAAGCCCTGAAAGTTCAGATCCGGAAGTTCTCATGATGTACGGGCAGGCATGCTCTCAGATTAAAGATGAGTTCAAGGCTTACCAGATCTTCAAGCAGCTTGCCGAAGTAAAACCACGGGACCCGGTTGTGTTTGAAAAGCTCTATGACATCGCCAGCCGGACCGGAACAAAGGATGAGGTGCTTTCGTATCTGCGCAAGTATGCCGAATTGAAGCCTTCCGATGCAGCAGCTCAGCGGAAACTTGCTGATATGCTTTACGAGAAAAAAGATGAGCGTGGAGCTCTTGCTGCATACCGTGCTGCGCTAAAAGCCGATTCCACGATGAAGGGAATTTACAAAAGATATGGTCAGCTCGTTCTGGCTTCCGGCACTGATGACGAAAAGATCACTGCTTTCAATGGTGCCATTGCAGCTAATGAGGCAGATGGCCCGATGTACAAGGCATTGGGTGAGATTTACCAGAAAAGAGCTCTCTATGACAATGCCATAAAGATGTTTGAGAAAGCATCACAGCTCGACCCCAAAGATGTCAATATTCTCAATTCGCTCGCCGAGTGCCAGCTTAAGAAAGGCTCTTTGATTCAAGCTACCATGACTTATGAGCAGATTGTCGCTCTTAAGCCCGGCGCTGAAAAGGAATACAAACAGTTGGGTGACCTTTACATGCAACAGAAAAAGACCGATTCGGCTGTAAAGGCCTACAAAAAGTATCTGGAAAAGAACCCTGCTGATGGCGCAATCGCGCTTATTGTTGGAAATACCTCCTTTGATGCCAAAAACTATCCTGATGCAGTGAAGTACCTGGGAATGGTGACTGGTCCCGAATCGAAAAAAGCATCTTTCCTGGCCAAATATGCTGAAGCTGCTTATGAGGCAAAGGATTATCCCAGGGCTATGCGCATTTACAAGGAACTTTCGGTCCTTACCCCTAAAGATGCCGAAGTATTCAAGAGACTCGCTGATGTTTGTGAGAAGACCGGGGCACCTGATGAAGCTCTGAATAACCTGCGGAAATATATCGAACTGAAGCCTGGTGATGCTGCAGCTCAGAAGACTATCGGGGACGCGCTTTACGATCGAAAGGATATGAACGGTGCTCTTCAGGCATACCGTAGCGCTCTTAAAGCTAATCCGTCTTTGAAAGGTTTTTACAAGAGGTATGTAGAACTGGTGATGAAATCCTCAAGTAAACCGGATGAGAAGATTGCAGCTTTGAACGGAGCAATCAATGCCGGTGAGGCGGATGCGAGCATGTACGAGACCCTGGCTGATCTCTACAAAGCCGCGGCGAATTATCCGGGAGCGATTAAGATGTATGAAAAGGCATCGCAACTGGATCCGAAAAACAGTAAGCTGCTCTCCTCTCTGGCTGAATGCCAGATGAAAACCGGATCTCTCAATGAGGCTGCTATAAACCTCGAGCAGGCAATTGCGCTGAATCCCTCTGCCAGCACCGAATATAAGCAGCTTGGTGATCTTTACATGCTGCAGAAGAAGACCGATGCCGCGATGAATGCCTATAAGAAATATCTGAATAAAACATCCGACAGCAACATAGCATCTCTGGTGGCAAAAAATGCATACAAGAAAGAAAACTATGCTGATGCTTTCAAGTACTATGGAATGGTTAAGGATGATAACAGTTCTGAATTCATTGTCGAGTACGGTCTCTCTGCACTCAAGCAGAAAGAATACAAAACTGCTATCAGCACTCTGGAAAAAATCAGGACTATGAAGGGCACTATACCTCAAAAGAATGTGGCCCTGAAGGCACTTGCAGAAGCTTACCAGAAAAACGGTGAGGCGATAAAGGCTGCCGAGATCCTGAATGAATACGTCAAACTTCCTGGTGTAAAAGACCCCGATGCATCATTCAGCAGGGCAGTTGCTTATGAGACGATCAATCCTAAAATGGCTGTGCAGATGTACGAGGAAAACGTCAAGGCTTATCCCAAAGACTACCGCAACTTCCTGAAGCTTGGAATTTACTATGCACGTCAGAGCAATGGTATCCAGACTGCTGTCAAATATCTGGAAAGATGTGCTTCTATTACAGACACTATCGGAAGGGTATGGCTGGAACTGGGTGGCCTCTATGCCAAGCTCAAACGGGATCAGGACATGC
>DAOTAZ010000007.1:0-25994 GCA_035382965.1 Chitinispirillaceae bacterium
CCAGTGCCTCTCCACATCCTCCCCCACGCTTTTCTCTCTGAAAAGTATTCCCGTAGGAGAAAGAGATGAATTGTCACAATGCAGAAAACTACTATATTCCATGGGAATTTCAATATCATTAAGCGGATTAACCTGACCCCAGAGCCCCCCGGTAGCCCTGGCCAGAACAGGAGTCCCGTTTAGAAAGGCCTCAGTTACAGAACCGAAGGGTTCATAAAAAGAGGGCATAATGAAAAATGATGACCCACGCAGAAAAAGAGCATACTGCTCATTTGTAATCCTGAAAGGAAAGATCACAATCTCACCTTTTCTCTCTTCCGCTGCTGCTTTAAAGAAGGAAAGGTTTTCCGGGTTGCTGCCCGATGATGGACAGAAAATCAGTCTGGCCTTTCCCTTTGGCAGTCTCTTAAAAGCATGGAAAACCACATCATAGCCCTTCTGCATCAGATCGAGACGCCCAAGCATCACAAAAATTGGTGTTCTACGATCATTCTCAGACAACTCCAGATTGCCTATTGAACCTGGATGAGCCATCATGCGACTTAACTCTTCCCTCAGGAGTCCTCTGTGCATCTCCTTCTTAGAGGCAAGATCTGCAAAAATCTGTTTCTTGCCCTTCTTTAAGAGACTCTGCTCAAACGGTCCTCTGCCGGAGCCAAATACTCCGTTTTCAATCCCGATAGGCGGGTTTTTTGAAAAAAGGTTCTGAAGGTGGTTAACAAAAACGCCTCTTTGCAGGGGATCGTGACAAAGCTCATGAGCAAAGACCGTGCTTACTGTTGTCAATGGACCGCTGAGCATCGGAAGTGAGCATTGAAGAACAGTGTCGCCGGGGATCTGTTTTCCGAAAAACATCAGTTTGTGCCTCTTACCAATCGCAGCATCGTAACTGTTATGAAGCGTAAGGACAGTCCTTGCATGCTCCAGAAGCCCGCTGATCACTGCAAACCTGGAGGTGACAGCTACAGGTGCAGTTTCCCAGTCATGGCAATGGATTATCAGGTTTTCTTTTATACCCAGTTTGTTGAGCACAAAGGGAACCGCAGCCGCAAATACAAGAGAATCGAGAAGGAGAAACTCCGGTTCCGGGTAAGAATATGGATTATCTCCGGCAGTAAACTGTTTCTCTACATCGATGTAATAAGTGGGAATAGTCTGACGTCTGTCCCTGAAACACCTGATTTTTCCTGTGTAAGCACAGAGATGAAAAACTGTGAAAGGGAAACACTCCTCAAGCTCATTTTCCTCTATAGCCTTCTTTGCTGCCACCGAAGCGTGAAAAGGAGAGAGTACAATAACCTGCTCCCCTGCCGAAACCAGAGCATCAGGCAGAAAACGGTTCACTGCTGTCAAACCACCGAACTGCACCAGACGATTCTCAAATGAGAGATAGACTATCCTGCGGTGGGACATGTTAAAAGTCCTCGCTGACCTCTCAAGGCAGTCGATCTCATTCTGAGGGAAATAATCATGCAGACTGCTTCTCAGAGGAACCCAGCTCTCAAGCCTGAGCCTGAAAATATGTTCAAATCTGTCAATTTCCTTTTTCATCAACCAAATACTTCTCCAACTCTGTCCCTGGCTCAACTTCCGTCCTCTTCACATCAGATAGTCCCCAGAGCAGACCTGCCAGTGCCGGCAGAATTATGTTCATCAGAAGAACCATTGTCGATGCTCCAAACGCGACAATGGCGATTGAATCCTCAGGAAGAAAGGACGGTACATTTTTCAGAAATAAACCAAAAGTATACTCTCTTACACCTATGTTAGCTATGGAAAAAGGCAGAAAAACCATCATGGCATAAGCCTGAGCCGCAACCAGAGCACCCGAATGAAACGCAACTCCTCCAAACATGCTGAAAAGCAGTGATGTCTGAATGAGGAGAAATATTTGTGCCGCAAGGGAATATAATACCGCCCTGTTCCATCGCATTCTGACCAGATCAGAGATAAAATCATTTAAGAACCCGGATACCATGATCACTTTCTGAGAGCTGCTTCGTGAACGGACAACCCTCAACAGAAAATAGACAACTGGTAAAGATATAATAATCAGAGCTAATGCAGCCAGAAATACCAGAGGCGGTAATCTGCCGGTTGCAACAATCTGAAATACAGCGGCAATCATCCCGAAAACAATAGTAGCTGCAAGCACAAAGAACCTGTCAACAGCCACAGCGATCACAGAGGCCCCTTTTCTTGTCTTGTCCAGTGAAAATCCCCTGAAGAACTCCCCGGTACGTCCGGGAGTTATAAAAGCAAGAAGATTTCCCCACAAAAGTGTTTTCAGCGCGTCTTTTTTTCCGCAGTTAAATCCCTGGTATTCGAGAACTCCGACCCACCGGAGCATCTGCAGATACAGGGATACGATGCCGCATAAAAAAGCCAGACACAAAGGAAGCGGATCTAACTTGACAAAAAGAGCAGTAATCTGTCCCGGCTTTATACTCCTGTTGACAAGATAAACAAAAAGCAGTGTAAGCAGAATCCTGAATACAATTCCGGTTCTCCTGTCCCGAAGAACAGAACCTGCCCGGAAAAATATTTTTTCTACTGTCAATTGCATGATACAAACCGGTTATTCATTTCAGTTATTCCCTTTCAGGCGGTCTCTCAGAGCATGTTTATCGCGTCAACATCGATTGTAAGCCTGACCGATTTTGGTAAACCACTTATTCTGCGGCGCAGTTCAAGAAGTACCTTGTTCATTTTTCCGGGGAAACGCGTCTTTATCAGAATAGAGTATCTAACCTCGTTAGCGATTCTTTCCAGCACTGCCGGAGAGGGCCCAAGTACCTCAAGATCATCTCCTCCCGATTTCCGGAGAAACAGAGCCATCTCCCTGATTTTTTTACTTACCTCCGCTTTTTCCTTACCTGAAACTACTATTCTTGTCAACTTACCGAAGGGGGGATAGCCCAGCTCCTTACGGAATTCGATCTCTCTCTCATAGAAACCGGTATAATCATGCCTCTGAGCAGCCTTGATAGCCGTCTCTTCCGGAAAGTAAGTCTGGATAATTACTTTTCCACTGGAATCGGACCGCCCTGCCCTCCCAGCTACCTGTGAGAGAAGTTGAAATGTCCGTTCAGAAGCCCTGAAATCGGGTAAATGCAGCCCTGTATCCGCCTGAATAACACCCACAAGCGCAACACTCTTGAAGTCCAGCCCCTTGGACACCATCTGCGTCCCCAGGAGTATATCAGCTTCACCTGCGGCAAATTTCCCGAGTATATCTATGTGGGCACCTTTTCTGCGGGTAGTATCCTGATCCATCCTCAGAATACGTGCAGACGGGAATTTCTCCCTTAAAGCCTCCTCTACCTTCTGTATCCCGGTTCCCTTGTACTTTATCTGCTCGCCTCTGCATTTGGGACAGGTATCAGGAGCTGGCTGCTCGTGATTGCAAAGATGACACTTAAGAGTAGTGTCATAACGATGATAGCGCAGATTTACAGAGCAGTTGGGACAGGTATACGTATGCCCGCACTCTTTACATATCAGTACTGTGGAAAAACCTCTCCTGTTGAGCAGAAGGATTATCTGACGTTTGTTCTCAAGACATCTGTTGATGGATGAAACAAGTGAGCGGGAAAAGAGGGTCCAGTTGTTATCCCTCTGCTCAGCACGCATATCGGTTATCTCCACCTCCGGAAGAGTCGCGGATCCGAATCTTCCGGTAAGTCTCAGAAGATTGTATTTGCCTGTCTGCGCGTTATAGTAACTCTCAAGACTTGGCGTAGCGCTACCCAGCACAACAAGAGCCTTCTGATAAAGCCCCCTCATCACTGCCACATCACGTGCGTTGTATCTGGGATCAGTGTCACTCTGTTTATAACTCGGATCGTGCTCCTCATCAACGATAATCAACCCGGGATCCTGCATCGGTGCAAGAATAGCGCTGCGGACACCAATCACTACCCTTTTTTTGCCCATCACAATTTCCTGAAGGCTGTCCCTGCGCTCCCCGTCAGACATGTGACTGTGAATAACTGCTATCACATCCCCCAGAGCGGACTTGAACCTCTGGATTGTCTGGGGTGTAAGCGAGATTTCAGGTACAAGGATTATCACTCCCTTACCGGTTTTAAGTATCCTGGAGGCCAGTTCAATGTAGACATGGGTTTTTCCGCTTCCGGTAATCCCGTGGAGAAGAAAAGGTGAGCCGGGAGAGTTTAAATCCCTGATAACCGCGTCTACAGCCTGCTGCTGTTCATCAGTCAGGGTTACCTGCTGTTTACAGGTTTCAATCGACAGTTCACTTGCCTCACGAAGTACCTCTTTTCCCCTCTTCTGCAGGAAACCCTTCTTGTAAAGATAGGCTACAGCGGAACTTTTAATGCCGTGTTTTTTTTCCGCCTCTGCAGCAGTAAACTCACCGCAGGAAGAGAGTTTACGGAGTATTTCACGGTAGGATTCCTTGAGCGCTGAATCATCTTTGCCGCAGACTGAATAAACCTGAACGATCTTTGATTTTGAGGAGATCAGCCCTTTTCTGACCAAAGGTCGAAAAACCCTTCCCAAATCGCATTGATAATAGGAAGCTATCCATTCGTATAGTTTTATCAGAGTCTGATTCCCATCCGCCCACTGCCCCTGTCTGATCTCCAGAACCTCTTTCAGTTCGGGAAACTCCGATTTTTCCTTCAGCATCACAGCCACCCCCCAAGTTTTCCTGCTTTTCACCTCAACAAGAACAGGGGTTCCTGGCTTAACTTTTCCGTAGAATGCTTCCGGGACCCTGTAATCATACATACCCTGAATGGCTATGGGAAAAGCCACACAGACTACCGGGCGGCAGACAAAAGAATCACCAGAAAAGTATTGACTGATTTGAGATACCATTATATGTTTTTTATACCTGTTTTCAGAGCCCGGCGGGCAATCCTGGAACACTATAAATTACAGCCATCACAGCCATAAATCCAGAACTTTGCGGATTATGGTTTCATAGAGGTTTGATCCGTGCTCATTTCAGACAGTAAAAAAACTACAACAGGCAGTAAAACCAGTTTCTCAGGTCAGAACAATCCCCCCACTACAAGTCCGCTTATAAAAATTGAATTGCAGAATGATCTGATGTCTGCCGATCTGATCATTGAGCCGCAAGGCACCAATTCCCCAGACATTACCATAAGCACTCTTCTTATTGAGTTGCGTAAAAATGGCATTACTTATGGAATCGATGAGACAAAACTCAAAGAAGCTGTGCTGGAATGGAATAAATCAAAACAGAGATATGCAGTGGATGCTGTTGCCAGGGGGACATTACCGGAACCAGCATCTGTGGGTTGTTTTCAGTTTATAATCACTCGCATTTCCAAAGCTGAGGAGATAAAACGAGTACGTAAGGCAAAATTTTTCTGGCAGACAGGCCTGGCTGAAACAGCAGTGCAGAAAGTAACACCAGGAACCGTCATAGCAGAAAAGCAACCAAAAAAAGCTGCGGTTCCGGGCAAAAATATCAAAAATCAGCCGGTAATTGCGCAACAGGAAATAATTGGTTCCCTTCCTTTACTGGGTGATGGTGTTTATCTCTCCGATGATGGAACAAAGGTGATCTCAAAAGTTCAGGGAATCGCAGTAGTTGAAAACGACATAACAAGTGTGCTCCCCATCGATTTTAACGGCTCAGTTGATCTCTCGATCAGTTCAGATGAGATGACAGCAACACTGAATATCCATCCGGCCTTAAAAGATGGTTTGATGCCCTCTGAGGAGGAGATCAGATCTCTTATTACGCGGAGCGGCATTGTCTGTGGAATCGATGAGAGCAAGTTACAGGAACTCTTCACAAGTCTGTCCTCAGGAAAAGAAATACCCCTGGAACCTGTTGTTATCGCAACCGGTACTCTACCGGTAAAGGGAAAAGACGGCGAAGTGGTGTTTTGCTTCGACACCGAAAAATCATTGAAGCCCCGGCTTAATCCTGACGGCAGTGTTGATTATAAAAGCATCAGCATAATTACGCCTGTAAAAAAAGGACAGAAGCTGGCGACCCTGAGTGCTCCGAAAAAAGGAATTGAGGGCAGGACTGTTACGGGAAGAAAAATCGAAGCTGTCGATGGTAAACCAGCCAAACTGCCGGCGGGAGAAAATACAAAACCCGATCCGGATTATCCTGATTCTCTTTTGTCGGATATCGAGGGGTTTGTCCGTCTCAACGGTGATCTTATAGAGGTTGAAGAGGGACTCACAATTAACGGGAATGTCGATTTTTCAACCGGTAACATAAAGTATGACAGAGATGTTGTAATAAATGGCGATGTCAAGTCAGGGTTCGATGTTGACTGTGGTGGAGACCTTCAGGTCAGCGGTGCCATAGAGGATTCAAACCTGAAGGCCGGCGGCAGTGTTCTTTGCAGATATGGCTTTGTCGGCCAGGGAAAAGGAATTATCACCGCAAAAGGCAGTATAAATCTGGGATTCATGAAGAACCAGACAGTCAAGAGCTGGAAAAATGTAAGTATTGCCCGTGAAGCAATCAATTGCAACATTTTCGCCAGAGAAGCCATATTTATCTACGGCATGCCGCTCTCGGCAGCAGGAGGAGTGCTTACCGCACGCGATCAGATAGTGGTCAATACAGTCGGGAACCGCAGCGGGACAAAAACCCTGCTTGAGGTCGGAGTGGATTTTTCAAGGACCGAAGAACTGCAGAATGTCACAGAAGAGATAAACAAAGTAAAGGTAAATCTGGCAAAGCTGATAAAGTCACAGAAGGAACTCGATCAGATCCGGATCAGAAGACAACAGACTCAGAACACATCTGAGCTCATTGCAAAAATCGCCTACACTATCGATAAATATCAGGTACACTTGAGAAAACTAGAGGAGCAGAAGGAGTCAATTGAAAAGGCAGTCTATAATTTTTCCAGAGCCAATATAAAAATTAATCGTGGAGCTTTTCCGGGAACAGTGTTCAAGTTCGGAGGGCGACATTTACTTTTAAGGGAAGAGATAACCGGTTCAAAAACGGTCTGCCTGGTAAACCACGAGATAAAGATTATCTGAGAGGAATACATGAAAGAAGTTCTGCTTTCCAGTCTTGAAGCAGGTACAACAACCATCCAGGAATACTTCACCAGAGAGGGCGCAGTACTGATCCCCAGCGGAACATTGCTCTCTCAGGAATACCTGGAAAAAATGAAAGCACGCGGTATCGAGACTGTATACAGTAAAGAGATTCAGACCCCGGAATTAAAGGAAGACATCGAGGAGATCTATAAAAAAGCCAGACTTCCGGAACTTGCAGGAATCAAGCGTGGAAAAGAGGGCCTGATCCAGTTGATAAAAAGCAACAAGGGAACGGATCTGGACTCTCTGATAAAAGACGGAAAGAATCCTGACAAACCGTCAGGACCGATGCTGAAAGACAGCGCTCGTCAGGTTACAAACGGGGAAAGATCAGCACAGTACAAGGAATCGATCAAAGACATGTACCAGAGAGCCTTTCTCCGGATCAGGACAATTCTTGACTCTCTGGCCGAGGGAGAACTGGTTTCAGCGGAAGCGGTCAGATCCATATCCTGCCAGTTTGTCAATGTTTTCCTCACAGACAGGGATATCCTGCTAAACATCTCCGGAACCAAGCCTTCTGAGGGTGACTATGTTTACCACCACTCACTCAACGTCTGTATCCTGTCAATTTGCATAGCCGCATCATTCGGCTACAATGAGCAGCAGATCATAGAGATAGGCATGGGAGCACTTCTGCATGATGCCGGGATGCTGCTTGTGCCGAAAGATGTCCGGTATAAAAATGAGCAGCTTGATGAGGATGACTGGTCGGAGTTAAGAAAACATCCGATTCTGGGCCTTCATCTTATAGACAAAATAAAGGGACTTCCGGAATCGGTTCCCATAGTCGTTTACCAGTCTCACGAACGGGACAACGGCAAGGGTTATCCCAGGATGCGCAGCAGCAAGATGATCCACAACTACGCCAGGATAGTATCAATCGCCGATGTCTATGAGGCTCTTACAAGCCCCAGAGTCTACCATGATGCAAATATTCCCTACAAAGCCATGGAGACGATTGTAAAGCTCACCCGTCAGGGCATTATCTCCGGAGAATATGCCAAAGCATTTCTGGAATGCATGTCTCTTTTCCCTGTGGGAAGCGTAGTGGAACTGAGCAACAAATGTATCGGCAAAGTTGTACGCGCCAACCCGGCATCGTTTTCAAAACCGGTCGTATCAGTGATTACAGATCCCAAAGGAGAGATTCTTCCGGAGAACAGGATCTGTTTTGAGGATCTTTCGAAAAACACAAACCTGCAGATTGTCAGGGCTTACCCCGCCTCTGTACTCAATGCCGATATGATGCTGGGATTTTAATGCGCCGTCAATGAGCCGGGATATACTTTTCAAGCTCACTCTGATCCCCGGCGATGGGCATGAATTCCTCGAAACCGGAAACCTCGAGCATTTCAAGCACGCCTGAGCGCGGCTTGTAAAGAACCATCACCCCTCCGGCATCCGTAAATCTCCTGTACGCATTTACAAACATCCCCAGGCCCATACTGTTTACAAAGCTGAGATGATCTATGTCGATAACGGCATTAAAGATTCCCTCTCTGATCGAGTCCTCAACAGCAGACTCAAAGGCCTTCAGGTCCTCTTTCTGCCAGAACTGGCCCACCATCGTGATAACTCTTACATTTCCCTTATTACTGCTGGAGATCTGCATTTTCATCTCCCGGTGTGAAATTTACGGCCAAGAATTCTGTTGCCTCTTGCATTGAACTCCACCTGATCGAGGTAGTGCTTTATGAGAAATACTCCCCTGCCATGGTCCTTCATCCTGTTTTCCGGCAGTAGAGGATCGGGCAGCGATGAAGGGTCATACCCTTCTCCTTCGTCAATAACGCTGATTGCAGCGGCAAAAGTATTAATCTGATAAAAGATAATAACTTTCTTGTTGGGATCCCCCCTGTTTCCATGCAGGATAGCATTTGTCAGCATTTCAAAGATACAGATTTTAAACTGCCTTATGCTTTTATCGTTATACCCGCATCGGTCCATCTCCTTCAGAATCACCGCGCAGGAATCCTCGATCTCTGACAGAGTGTTGATCACAAGTATATTGGGCTCATCACTGCGCTGAAAACCGGAGTCCGCAAGCAGAAAGTCAGAATCTCCGATCTCTATGCCCAGAAGAGTGAAATCATCTCTCAGCGGAGTGTTATCCCGGAACTCCTCCTGATCCTTTACAATGCAGTCAAGAAGCGGTTCCAGTTCAAGGGAACTACATTTTTTGAAAACTGTTTTGAGCCGTTCCAGACCATAGAGCTTTCCCTCGGAACTGCACCCCTCAGTCAGCCCATCGGTATAGAAAAGTATCTTGTCACCCGCATCCAGAGACACGGTCTGGTTGGAGTATTCCGCTATATCCTGAAGTGCTGTGTGTCCGATAAAAAAACCCTTGGCATCCAGCCTGGAGAGATCGCCGGTTTTACTTTTATAAACCAGTGGAGGCACATGACCGGCACGGGAATACTCCATAGTGTTCTTTATGGGATCGATTATTCCAAGAAAGGCCGTAAGGTACTGTTCGGTTTTGATAAATCTGCAGAGATGCTTGTTGACTTCGGTGAAAATTTCCGCCGGTGAGAGAAGTTTTTCGATATAATGGGCAAAAAGCATCTTTGCCATCGCCCCGATAAGTGCGGCAGGTATTCCCTGCCCCGACACATCGAAAATCAGCACCGCAATTTTCTGACGGGGAGTGATTATGATATCATAGAGATCACCACCAACTTTACCCGCGGGAATATACACCGAGGCAGATTTGACATTTATCATCCGGGGCAGTTCCCTGGGCAAAAGCCCCTCCTGGATCCGTTTCGCTTTCTCCATCTCGTCTTCCAGGTCAAGACGGATCCGGTCAAAATTATAGGTTAACTGCTTGATCTCCCGGTTACGTTCCTGAAGGGTTTTCTGAAGATTTCTGTTTTCCTGATGAAGGGCTATGTTCTGCTCCATAGCATCCTTGTATTTCTCAAGGAGAACAGATTTATTGAGCTCCTGCAGCTCTGCATCGTCAAATTCAGGGAACTCTTTCACATTACTCATCTATTTATCTGAACGGATCAAATGGAATAATCTTGTCTTTCTTCAGTTGCGCTTTGTCAATTTTTGCCGCCTCTTTGAGTATCTTTTTCTCCGCGGCAGTAAGAGCCTCCATCCCCTCTTTTGAAATTTTCTCCAGAATAGGATCCACTTTCTGCTCAAAGTACCTTGCCCTCTCAGCCCTCCTCTCGGCCTCTTTGCGCATCTGCCTCTCAGATGCATCCACCCTGAACTGCCGGTACCACTCAGAAATTAAAGGATACAATTTCAAATAAAGCAGTGCCACAACTATTCCTCCAAGATGTGTCAGATGGGAGATCACGCCCCTTGGAGCGATGGAGCCAAAAAGAGAATAAAGTGCGTAGCCGATTACTATTATCCTGATATTTACCGGAAGGACGAAGAACAGAAGCACCTGGCGATGAGGAAAATAGTAGGCGTAAATTGTCAGGACACCAAGTACCGCTCCTGATGCCCCGATAACTGGAATCAGGCTGAGTTCACTGTTAAAGAGGTTCAGAATGCTGAACATCGCTGAACCTGCACCGCAAATAAGGTAGAAAGCAACAAAACGGCGGGTGCCCCACATATTCTCTATCTCCACCCCGAACATCCAGAGCATCAGCATGTTGAAGAGAATATGAAAAGGCGATCCATGAAGAAACATGTAGGTAACAGCACGCCAGATCTGGCCCTGAATGAAAGTCAGATAAGGGACAAGTGCCCCCCAGGAGGTAATAAAAGCACCTGCGCCGGGAAGGATCTGAAAAAAGTAAACCACCAGAGTGGCAATGACAAGAGTTTTGATGCCGCGGGGAATCCCTGGAACTCCATAAGACATCATCTTAAATGTGGATTCCAATCAGTTTATAGTGTTGAACTTTTCGATAAGCTTCTGCTTCACAAATCCGGGTACAAAAGGCGTTACATCGCCCTTTAATCGGGCAATCTGCTTTACCATTGTGGAATTAAGATATATGTATTCTGCGCTGGGCATGAGAAACACTGTTTCCGATGAGGTGCGAAGGCTTCTGTTTGTAAATGCCATCTGGAATTCGTAATCGAAATCGGAAAGCGCCCGCAGCCCCCGGATAAGCACTGATGCGCCATACTCTTGCAAACAGTTCACTATCAGGCCGGAGTATTTAACCACCTCTATCCCGGTAATATCCTTGAAAGCCTCTTTGACCATCGCAAGCCTTTCATCGACAGAAAAAAGCGGGCTTTTTCCAGGATTTTCGGCAACAACAGCTATCACCTTTGGGAAAATATTCAGCGCCCTTACCGCAATATCGATATGCCCGTAGGTGATTGGATCAAATGTCCCGGGATACATTGCTACTTTCATACAAGGCCTTTGCTTAGATCAAAATGCAGTGTAATGATTCTCACGAATCTCTGGGGATAAAATAATTATTTCCATTGGGAATCGGTCTGAATTCAACGAGGTTTTAATACTGTCTATTCGTTATTTCAACAATACTTCAATATGAGAAATAGACTAGTTTGTCATTTTGACGGATCTGCGAGGAAATATTTCTCTTATCTGTGAGTAATTACTTCAGGGAAACTTCTTTCTTTCAGGTTCCGGGTGGGGACTGCTATTTCCCCCACATAGCGATCCGTTCCGGTTGGAACGTCCTACGGCCGGCAGATTCACCGTGTCACCGGAGCTATCACTCAGCATCCCTTACCAACCGCACAGAATAACCGTCCTTCTTACCATAGCTGCTCCTGTACACCATAGCCATGTTGTAGGTCAGGTGACGAGCGTATGCAGTATTTCTTTCCTCTGTTGATGACCACCAGTAACAGAGAATGCCAACGTTGACAAAAGTACCAAAGTTATTACGTAAACCAGCGGGCACAGCAGAGAAACCACTGCTGTTATTTGCGCCCAGATCATATCCTATTATTCCTGGTATCTCATATGCCTTTAATGGATCCCATATAGTTTCATACCACTCTCCTGCATCAGAAGCCAAAGCCTTGGCAACCTGATTCCCCGTAGCTGTGTCAACCCAGTTGTAACCATTCGCACCAAGATACTCTTCAAGCTCAGCCCAGTCTTCATCCGATGGGACTCTCCATCCTGATGGTGCTATGCTTTTCGGGTTGGAAGGGTTTACCACATACCAGTTATACAATGCCCCGAAAAGCACCATACTGTCTTCATCGGTGGTATTTTCGTAGAAACAGTAAGCCGGAGTTGACAAACCCTTCCATTCACTGCTTCCAGTCACATGAGGTATGGGTGTCCCGTCAGCATACTTTGTCGAACGCCAGTTCTCCACTGTCCATACCTGGTTTCCAATCTTTATGGTTCTGTAAACATTTCCATCGGGGTCTGTAATTGGTTCATCATAGATTATCGGCGGAGCGAATATAACTTTCAGTGTCTCAGGATCACATATAAAACCATAGCTATCCAGGGCCCATGCAACGATTTTTTCTCTCTGCCAATAATCACCCTGTGGAACCTTTGCTTTCCATGTCCAGGAAAGCATATTTTCTCCTGAAGTGGAATCGTTTACAATGCTGTCCCCGTATACATCCCAGTAAATCTTCTGAACAGGCACATATCCCTCATTTGACAATTCATTGTTTATCCTGAGATTAAACGGTATCTCGATGTTTTCACCAGGTTTTTTGTTTACGACCTCACTGTGACCCTGTATATCCGGTTTTACCTGTCTTGCGGTCACCCTGAATGCCACATTATCCCGGTTTGCCCCAGGTACCCGTACTTTAATTGAATGGCGCTTATCAGTCACAAACAGCTTTTCAAGTGCATCTTCCTGAACAACCAGCAGATTGGAATCATTTGTCCATGTTTCTCCACTATCGATGGATATACCGACAGAGATCCTTGCCATACCAATGCCCTGAAGAGAAAAACTGATAATACAGTCACGGCTCTCCCTCTTTTGCGGATCACCATTGCCATCGTTCCATGAGCTGTCACTGTTCCACACACTGTCAACAGAAACACCTGTAACCCCCAGATACCGGGCAGATACAGAGGCAGAAAGAATCAAAACAAGGATCACCGAAGACCTTTTTATTATTATGTTTCTCATCATTTTCTCTCCTCACTGTGTAACCACAAAGCGATGTGAGTAACTTTTACCGTTTACCAAAACCCTCACAAAATAGATCCCGTTTGCAAAACGGGCAGTCGGGAGAGAGAATAAAGATTCTCTGTAACCGGTTTTACGGTACACAAGTTTCCCTGCCATGTTGTAAAAGGATATTTCTGAACTGCCCATTCTTTTTTCGAAAGGCAGAGTGATGTTTACACTTCCTTTTGCAGCACTGATTGATATTTTCCTGTGTTCAAAGCTCTGCACCATTCGAACCGGCAGTGTACCGCTTTTTTTGCCTGGTGCAAGGGTGAATACAGGTGTTGTACCGCTGGCAATGTAGTATTCAGCACTCCGGGTGATGGTGATACTCAGTAGAAGGGTAAGGGTTAATATGGTGTATTTCATAAGAGGCTCCTTTTTTCTGTCTGACATTGGTATCACAATTATTTGTAATTAATTGTACATTTTTTCGTGAACAGAAGTAATTGGGCAGATATTTCGGGTATAAAATAGTATACCACTACTTAAGGCTATTGTAAAGTTCATATTCCGTATTACTTAAAATTGACACTAAAGAAGCGTATACACTATTTTAATTTACAATTTTAACAATACAGACCAAAATGGAAACATTGACTGCAATCTTGTGGTATTCCAGGCTGAACCGGTATAAATTATCAAAAGAAAATGCATCCAGACTGTTCCTGCTGATGCTTCCTTTCATGTGCTTATACCAAATAGCACACAGCGCCGAAATCCATCTTTCCGGAATCGTGCTGGATGAACTCGATCAGCCCATATCCGGAGCCAGAGTGTCTCTTTATAAAAGAGACTCATTAAGCACTTTCACCGATCAATTCGGGAGGTTCGAACTGACCAGTGAAACGCTCATCTCATTACCCGATAAGAGAATTGGAAACATGCCGTTTGTCACAATGGATGGAACCGTGCTTAAATTCGATATCAAAACAGGTCACCATGCAAAAATAATGATCTATGATCCTGAAGGCAGAAAAGTATACAGTTCTTACGTAATTGCAGGTGTTAATAAAAATCAGAAACTCAGACTCCCTCTGGCTTCAATGCCTTCCGGGGTGTATTTGGCAGTAGTAAATTACCGGGAGAATAAAACAGTTATAAGGTACATGGTATGCTCAAATGGTGTTTTTTATGGAAAACCAGATTATAATAGTGGTAAAGATGAGATTCTTATGAAAAAATCTCAGGCTGAGGAATTCAGAGACATACTGGTATTCTCCGCTGAAGGGACACAAACTCTCAGGATGGCAATTACCTCTGCGATACAGAGTGATATAAAAGTAAAACTGATGCCTGCGGGCACTGGATATGCAACACCTGGAATCCCGATCTTTTCAAATAATGGTGGAATGGGCGATGTGACCACTTACGGGTCAGTAAGTGATCCGGAGGTCTCTCAGGGCGGAGCCTGCAATTACGGATCAACAGGAATCCGCTATTATGCCGCAATAAATGTGAACCAGTTTCCCGGCGATCTTAAAGGACAGTGGCAGAGAGGACAGATCTGCGGAGCCTGCGCACGGGTGAGCGTACGCACCAGGGAGGGAGAGATCCGCAGCACAATCGTCCGAATCATGGACAAATGTCCAGATGACAACTGTGGGATCGATCTTGGCGGCGCTCCTGCCGGAGAAATAATGGGAGATCAGCCGGGAAGGTATTCAGGAGAGTGGGAATGGATCAGTTGTGATGGAGCCCAGGGAGTATCTGACGGGCAGCCATCACTGTTCGTTAAAGCAGGAAGCGGTAAATGGTGGTCACTGGTTCAGGTTCGCAATGGTCCTGGTGCAGTTTTAGAAATAAGAGCCAGAAAATCAAACAACGGAGATTGGCAGAGCCTTCCCTGGGCAACCGAGGCAGAGAACTTTTTCAGCGTACCGGTAGAGGTTCTTCAGGACAGCGATGAATGGGAACTGGAGGTACTGTGGAGAACCGGTGAGGAGGCATCATTGAGAATACCCGGAGAAAAACTGGCGATAGAAGAGGCATCCTACCTGCTGGAGTATTGATGGAGGAAGCCCGGTTTACCGGGCTTCATTTGGCTATAGGCGGCATTAATACCGCCGAAAATGACCCGGTTAACCTGGCTGAATCTGGTTAGAGATGGCATCAATGCCGCCGAAATCCGATTTCCTGAAGAACTCCACAACTGTGTCACCGAACGCTCTTCTATCAAACGGCTCAATCGGCCCCCCCTTACCCTCCCTGCTTCTCTCGTAAACAAGAATCCCGTCATCGCAAAGAAGGCTGGTTATCTCCGGAACCAGTGCTGCAAGATCATCTCTCTGGTAGGGAGGATCATAGAAGATCACATCATAGCAGTTACTTGTGCTCTTTATATATGTCCTTACATCCTGATTGTATATACGGCAGAATTCCTTGACACCGAGATTCTCGGCATTTTTGGCTATATCAGCCGCTCTGCGGGAATCTTTTTCTACAAAGTCAACTCTGCTGCATCCCCTGCTTAACATCTCAAAACCAAATGCTCCGCTGCCTGCACAGAGATCAGCAGCAACAGCATCTGGAAGATAGGCTTTGATTATTTCAGCAACAGATTCGCGTGTACGCTCAAGTGTAGGACGAAAAGCTTTGCCTTTGTCAGGAAGTACCAGGAACCGGCCTCTCAGTTTCCCGGAGATTATCCGCAGTCTCATGTCAGTCTTTGAGAGTCAGCAGTATTTCCGCACTGACATCGGTTACCGTCTCGGTTCTGGCCTTGATTGTGACTTTTTTGAATGCGCAGGGTACTCTGTCCTGATTTAAACGCAGGACCAGCCGCACAAAATCTTTATACGTGCTGGTACCGGTGTACCGGTAAACAAAACGTCTGTAAGCTCCTGCACGTTCTGCGGAAACCTGCACCGGATCAGCCTTGAACTTGACATCAACCTGTGATGCCAGATCGGTTATAGTCTTGAGCAGAACCGGCAGATCGGCTCTTGGCGGAAGCTGATCTGTTGCCTGAAAAGGATCAGAGAGGTCCAATCCAAGCTCTGCTTTACAGGTTACAACAAATCTGTACCCGTTCTGAGGATTTGATGTAATATAGGAATGCGGCTTTGGAAGCAGTTCCATACGCTCCTGACGGAAAGCACTGAAAGTCTGAGTGATCTCATCCCGCTGAGAGCTTATGCCGAGAGCATAGACAGTCTGGAAATTCTCAATCTCAAGGGTCTTTAACCCGATCCCGTCGGGAACCGCCCTGCTTAGTACCTCAAAGACTTTTTTCCCAAAGAGTACCTCATAGTTGATTCTCTCTGTAACAGACATTTCCTGATAAGGGATGTCAAGTACTCCTTTTCTGGATGCTTGCGATTCTGAATGACTCAGTTCCCGGACAACATCCTCAACAATTGCAGATCTGGCATGTGTTGAAGGCTTGAAGTCTGTTACTTCGATACCCTTGTTCTCAGTCAGAACCTCTTTGGGAACCTCCGGTTTTCGTGTGAAAAGAATCATTGAGATCACACCGATTACAAGAATCAGTCCGGCAGCACCCAAAGGTATCACTGGCGATATCTTCTTCTTATCCTTATTGAGCCTGGAATCGTTGAGTAGATTTATCTTTATCATGAACTAATAGCCCCCGCGAAGTGCCAGGCCTACAGCAACAGCCAGTTGAGGGGAGTACTTTGCAAGATTTTCTTCATCCACCCCGGCCATACAATTGACTTTCCGGAATGGATTTAAAACTTCACCATTTCCCATGAATCCCCTGACAGCATCTCTGTATTCTTCCTGACAAAAGAGAGAACCGGTAAAAAGTATCCGCAGAGATCCATCCCCTGCATTTATACCCGATAAAGCCGCAAATCTGCTGATCTCTCCCTGCAGTCGCTGCATATATGAAACCGAATCAATTGATTCATAGTTGTATTCAAAAGAATCATTGTCCAGAAATACCCCGTTTCTTGTCAGAACCATCTTTGTCTTTTCGTTCTCACCATGAACGATAACAGTATTGAAAGGGATATTCTCCTTGTAGTTGGCCTCATATACGTTTATCAAGGCGAAGATATCAAGATCCACAACAATGGGATTCAGCTTGTTTTTTTTCAGCATCGAAGTGAGGTTTTTGACACTCTCAGAGTGGAATGCAACCGCCAGGACTTCCCTTGAATTGCCATTGGGAGAAAGTAATTCCTGAAAATCAAATACATATTGATCAATCTGACTTATCAACTGCTGGCTGAGTTCCCACTTAACCATTTCCTTAAGATCAGGCTCATCCCTGTCACAACTTATATGCTTGATGACTGCGCAATCTGAAGCAATCGAACAGATTACATCAGGGCTGTGGAACTTGAACTTTCCCCTCAGTTCCTTGAGCTTGTTTTCAGTATTTTGCAGTTGATTTATGTTTTCAACGGTTGAAACCGGCTGAATCGCAATGAGAAGCACTGCATCCTGCTCAAAAGAGTACTGGGCGACACTTATATAGTCATTCTGAATGTCCAGCCCGCTTATATATCTGGGAGATTTTTTCATATTTTCCGAGAAAAAGACCTGCTTGGCTTAATTATCCTTAACCATTCATGCTCCGGCAAACTTAAACAAGCAGAAGACCTGAGTAGTTATCTTTTACTTAAATATCATTTTTCAGACAGCTAAAAACAAACCCTGTTTTCAATCCTCTTAAGCTTCTCCGGGCCGATTCCCTTCACCTTTCCAAGATCAGAAGCCCTTTTAAAAAGCCCACTCTCCTCCCTGAACTTGACAATTCTATCTGCCAGGGCAGGTCCGATTCCAGGTAAAAGGATCAGACTCTGTATTCCTGAAGTGTTTATATCGATACAATTTTCATCCTGGTCTTCTGCAACTCCGGCAAAAAAAGGAGTTCCTTTGATTTCCAGTAGTACTCTGTTTTCATCACGAAAGCCGGCAATCCACAGAACAATCCAGAAGCACACCCCGGAAATCCAGAAAAAAGTGATAAAAAAAGGCTTCCGAAGCAGACCGGCAACTTTATTGAGGATACGATTTGCACCCCCTGTTGTTTTTCCGGAAACAGAATTCTCCTCCTTGCATACCACAGGATTCCTTTCGGTTATTTACCGTTTGGACGCATAATCTCCAGAAAGGCATCAACTATCATCGGATCAAACTGTTTTCCTTTTTCCTTTTCCAATATACTGAATGCTACTTCCTGGGGCAGTGATTTTCGGTAAGGACGATCCGAAGTCATTGCCTCATACGCATCCGACACACTGAGAATGCGCGCACCATATGGAATGTCCTCACCTGCTATGCCTGTCGGATAACCGCCTCCGGCATAAAATTCATGGTGATGGAGAACAAGCGGAACCAGAGACTTCAGGAAAGGGACATCGGAAATAATGCGTACCCCCAGTTCCGGATGTCTTTTGATCTCCTCAAACTCCTGAGGTGTCAATCTTCCCGGCTTATTGAGAATACACTCACTGATACCGATCTTTCCAATATCATGAAGCAATCCGGCATACTTTACCAGTTCAATATCCGCATCTGAAAGACCGAGCGTCTTTGCGAGCACCACTGTATACTTCATCACATTTTCAGAGTGCCCGTGAGTGTACTCATCTTTTGCCTCCACGGCAAGAGCAAACGCCCTTATCGTTTTCAGATAATTGTCCCTTATATTCTGGTAAAGCCTTACGTTCTCAATCGAAATGCTTGCCTGTGATGCCAGCACATTGATTATCTCAAGGTCAAGATTGGAAAATGAACCCCGCCCGGCAAGTTTTGCCAGATTCAAAACACCGATAGTCCGTGAAGGAGTCTTGAGGGGAAAGGAGATAAACGATTGCAGTTGAGAGGGAATGGGAATGAGTCCTGAGGGAAGGGAATGCATTCCGGATTCCAGCAAAAGCGGTTCTTCATTTGAAGCTACCCACTTTGAAGCCATCACAAACGGCTGGCCCATCCAGTATGATTTATCAAATCCCTCTCCGGCAATTTCCGAAATTATCATCTTTCCGGAACTGTCGGAAAAAAGAAGTGCCCCGCAATCTGCTTTTGACATTTTTATGGAATAATCAAGAAATTTGTGGTTAAGATCAATGATTTCGAGTGTGGAGGCCAGTATTTTTGTAACTTCATGGAGTGAAACCAGCTTTGAGAAAAGGAGGTTTTCCTCCTCAAGCTGCTTACTTATAATCGCACGCTTAACCTTCTCAGCTATCTCCTCCAGATGAAAAGGCTTGGTCAGATAATCGTAGGCACCTAATTTCAGGGCTTCGATGGCGGTATCGAGAGTTGGAAATCCGGTTGTTATCAGGACCGGAATAGTCTGCTGATTTTCATTTATGTATTTAAGGAGATCCACTCCTGAAATACCCGGCATCTTAATATCAGTCACTACCAGGTCAATCGATTCATTGCTCAGGATATCAAGAGCTGATTCGCCACTTCCTGCTGTAAATACCTCGTAACCTTTTTTCCGCAGAAATTGAGCCAGTATTTCACATATAGACGCTTCATCATCTACTATAAGAATCTGCTTCCGGTTGCTCTCCATAAGATCTCGTTGCTACTTGTAAACGAAACCGCTGCAGATCTTCGGCAGTATCGATCCCGATGGATTCGAAATTGCACACAAGACAGCGGATCTTCATCCCGTACTCAAGAGCTCTTAACTGCTCAAGACTTTCCCGCTTTTCAAGTTCTCCCTGAGGAAATCCGCAATACCTGCGCAGACTCTCCAAAGTAAATCCGTAGATTCCTTTGTGCTTCAGAAAAGTACCTTCCCCCTTGCAGTCATAAGGTATGGGGGAACGGGAAAAATACAGAGCATCTCCTTCCTGATTAAGAACTACCTTGACTACATTGGGATTGTCCCTTTCATTCATTGTAGCATCAGAGGCAATGGTAAGCAAGGAATTGTGATCAATTTTTTTCAGCTCGCAAACAAATTTCTCAAGAACAAAAGCTGGCACCAGCGGCTCATCACCCTGAAAATTCACGATATGAGTGCATTTCAGACCGCCGACAGCCTCGTAAACACGGTCTGTACCCCTTGCATGGTCCGAAGCAGTCATCACGTATTCTCCCCCATGCTTTTTGACCGCATCCCCTATCCGATGATCATCGGTAGCCACGATAACCCGGTCAAAAACCCCCGCCTTCATGGCACTGTTGTACACCCACATAACAAGCGGTAACCCGTTGATTTCACAGAGAGGTTTGCCTGGAAGCCTGGTCGAGCCGTACCTGGCAGGAATTACGCAAACGATATCATGTGACATAGTCTTCAGCCGCCAATTACCTTGGGAATAGCAAAAAAGCCCTTTTTGACACTGGGTCCGTTCTGCAAGACCTCTTCCTGAGTCAATGATGGTTTCAGGGTGTCATCTCTGAGAGGATCGTGAAGAGGAGCTATAAAACAGGTAGGTTCAACATTGCTGGTGTCTGCCCTGTTTAATTGGTCAATATATTCCAGAGTAGACCCTAACTGAACAGTGATTTTCTCCACTTCCTGCTCTGTCAAACTTAATCTCGCCAGCTTTGCGATATGAAGGACTGTATCGCGATCTATCATATAAGCCCCTTTCAGACTGATTCGAAATTGGCAAACTTGGCCATAAGTTTCCTTCTGGCACCATCGTTGAATAAAACTGTAAGTTTCATATCATCACCAAAACCACTTATACCCAGAATCTTCCCCCGCCCATAGATTTTATGCTTTACATGCTGTCCCATGCGGAATTCTACTGTCTCTTGCGAGAACTCATCAAATACGGGCCTCTTCACCGGTTCGGGCTTGCGGGTCACCATCTGTACCGGTTTTGATATGGTTCTGTTCTGGGAGGGCTGCAGCCCGAAATTCGTACTTTCATCCCTGAACTGATACTGATTTTCCGGAATCGAACTGAGAAAACGCGATGGCGAGCTTCGTAACAGGTCACCAAAGCGCCACCTCTGATCCACATGGGAACACTCCAGTTTCTCCATCGCCCTGGTGGCCCCAACGTACAGAAGCCTCCGCTCCTCCTCCATCTTGACCTCATCGTCAAGATTCTGCCTGGAGGGAATAATGCCATCCTCAAGACCCACCAGAAATACATATTTGAATTCCAGGCCCTTTGCGCAGTGAAGTGTCATAAGATTGACAGCATCATCCCTGCGCTCCCAGGAATCAACATCACTGATCAGAGAAACCTCTTCCAGAAAATCGGCCAGATTCCTGCCGGGATTCTCATTTGACCAGGCAGCCAGAGCAGAGGAAAGCTCGTTGATATTTTCAATTCTGCCAAGCGACTCCTCAGATTCTTCTGAGGACAGCATATCCATGTACCCTGACAACTGCAGCACAGAATTCAGGATTTCATGAGGAGAGTCTGATTTCTTTTCCCTGAGCAGTTCATATAGAGAACGCAAATCAGAAAAGCCCTTCTGATAGCGGCTGCCAAGAAGAGAGAGATCGCAGCTAAAAAGAGTATCCAGAAGCGAGCATTTCTTCTCCCCTGCCACTTCGAAAAGAGTCTCAAGAGCTTTCTGCCCCAGTCCCCTTGCGGGTACATTGTAAATTCGCTCGAAACTCACATTATCGCAGGGGTTTACAATAAGCCTCAGATAGGCCAGACAATCCTTTATTTCAGCCCTTTCATAGAACCCGGTTCCACCGACAAGGACATAAGGAATACGATGTTTACGGAAAGCTTCCTCAAAGGAGCGGGACTGAGCGTTAGTCCTGAACAGCACCGCTACATCTCCTCCCTTAGTCTTGCCATTTACAATCAGATTTACTTTCCTGGCAACCTCATCAGCCTCCTGGCGATCGTCACGATACCTGTTTACAATCACCATCTCGCCGCCACTGCGGTCGGTCCAGAGCTGCTTTGGAGTCCGGTAACGGTTCCCTGCGATTGCGGAGTTGGCGAAATCGAGAATAGCCTTTGTGGAACGGTAGTTCTGTTCAAGCTTGAATACCTTCGTTTCCGGAAACTGGTTCTCAAAAGAGAGGATATTCTCCACTCTTGCGCCCCTCCATCCATAGATACTCTGATCATCATCACCCACAGCGAAGACCTGCCGGGTTCTGCCGGAAAGAAGCTTCAATAACTCAAACTGCGCGGCATTGGTATCCTGGTATTCGTCAACCAGGATGTAATCGAAACAGCTCTGATATCTTGCAGAAACCTCTTTGTTGTCCCTGAAAAGGTAAACAGTATTTGACAGCAGATCGTCAAAATCCATCGACTGCTGCTCCCTGAGCATCTTCTGGTATGTTTTGTAAATTTTATGAAGCTGCTGTTCAAAATAATTCGATACTCTTCCCTCGAGTTCCTCCGGAGTAGTACATCTGTTTTTATGATTTGAGATCAGACCGAGCACCTGTCTTGGAGGCATGCTCCTGTCATCCACCTCAAGTGCTTTGAGCACTTTTTTTATCAGGGAGAGCTGATCACTCTGATCGTAAATGGAAAAATGGGGTACATAACCCAGAAATCTGCTCTCGCGGCGCAGTATCCTTGCGCAAAGAGAATGGAATGTTCCTATCCAGAGTCCCTCAACGGACATTCCTGTAAAGCCCTCAACCCTGGAGCGCATCTCCCGTGCTGCTTTGTTTGTAAATGTAGCAGCAAAAATTCTTCCTGGCGGAGTACCCTTTTCGATCAGATAAGCTATCTTTGCGGTCAATACCCGGGTTTTTCCCGTTCCTGCTCCCGCAAACACCAGCTCCGGTCCTCCATCATAAAGTACCGCCTCTCTCTGTACGGGGTTCAAAACCAGTTTATCAATAAACGAACTTCCGTTCTTAATCATTCTGTGTTGCTCCAAGTACCTGCTCTATAGTTGTCAAACCTTCAATAGCCTTTCTCAATCCGTCGCGGCGGAGTGAATCGAAATCGCCTCTCTTAAGGCAATACTGCTTAATCTGCTCAAAAGGGGCGCGCTGAAGCACCAGCTTGGTAATATTTGCATCAGGTACCAGAAGTTCAAAAATCCCGATACGACCCGAATATCCTGAACCACCACATTGTTTGCACCCCTTCCCTCTGTAAAGCTGAATACCCGGACGTATTCCGATTTTGGAAAGCAGCTCCGGTTCAGGAGTATACGCCTCCCTGCACCTTGTGCAGATCTTGCGAACCAGCCGCTGAGCCAGAATCCCGATAACGGTCGATGTGATCAGGTAGGGTTCAAGCCCCATATCAAGCAAGCGGGTGTAAGCTGATGCAGAGTCATTTGTGTGCAGGGTCGAGAACACCAGATGCCCTGTGAGAGCCGCCTGAATCGCCATCTCGCATGTCTCCCTGTCCCGCATCTCACCTATCATGATAATATCCGGGTCCTGACGGAGAATCGATCTCATCCCTTCTGCGAATGTAAATCCGGCTTTGGGATTTATCTGCCCCTGGCTGATTCCGTCCAGATGATATTCCACCGGATCTTCCATGGTGACAATATTCTTTGACACGCTGTAAATTTTCTGCAGGGCGGAATATAATGTCGAGCTTTTACCGCTTCCGGTCGGCCCTGTCACCAGAATTATTCCGTCGGGACGGTTGATCATCTCACTGAATATTTTAAGTGTCCTGGGGAGAAATCCCAGAACGTCAAGGGTCAGGTTCTTTGATTGCGGGTCAAGAATTCTAAGAACGACCTTTTCGTTTACCCCTCTGTTCCTGGTCATCACAGGATAAGTGGACACACGAAGATCGATCTCCCGGCCCTTATACCTTATCTGAAACCTTCCATCCTGCGGCTTGCGCTTCTCGGCTATATCCATACCAGCCATAATCTTGAGACGGGAGATGATCTGAGCCCGAAGCTGCAGCGGGATGGGATTTTTCTCCTTCAGCTCTCCATCAATACGGTAACGGAGGCGCAGATATTTTTCTACAGGTTCAATATGAATATCAGAGGCACCTTCACTGATCGCCTGATTGACAAGGAGATTGGCAAGCTTGACAACCTGCGCACCCTCTTCGTCAGTGAGCTTCTCAGCCTCATCCTCAGACTTGATAACATCCAGATCCAGACCGCTGGCCACTTCACCGAGAATCGAGGTCATGTCCTCAAGCC
Organism: Chitinispirillaceae bacterium; assembly: GCA_035382965.1. Taxonomy (GTDB): domain Bacteria; phylum Fibrobacterota; class Chitinivibrionia; order Chitinivibrionales; family Chitinispirillaceae; genus JAAYIG01. Next base: position 24,210 of record DAOTAZ010000007.1, read on the forward strand.
CGGTAGAGTAGTTTTTATCTATAGCCGCAATGATGCTTTTTTCGGTGGCAATAACCGGCTCTATCTCTTTTCCGGTTTTAAATTTGAGATGATCGATTGTGCGAAGGTTTGTAGGATCCGCCATCGCCACTGTGATCACCCCGTCCTGCTCGAATAGAGGAATCGCCTTGTACCTTCTGGCCATCTCCTCAGGAATGACATGAACGAGCTGACGGGAAAAACTGAAGTTTTCCAGTACGACATGCTGGATGTCAAGCTGGGCACTGAGCACATCAACCAGCGTATTCTCGGAAATGAAGCCCAGATTCACAAGGCATTTCCCAAGCTGCAACCCGGTCTTGCGCTGCTCCTCAAGTCCGGCCTGAAGCTGTTCCTCTGTCAGAAGCCCCTGTTCGAGAAGAACCTCCCCGATTCTCTTTTTCTGGTCGAGATGAATCTGCTGACCCAGTACACTTGAAAGATCATCATCGGAAATAAAACCCAGTTTTACCAGCACAGTTCCGATACTGATTCCGGTCCGTTTGTGCTCCTTAAGCGCAATCAGCAACTGTTCTTCGGTTATAAGACCCTGAGAAATCAGGATTTCACCAAGCTTTTTCCGGCGACGTTCCATTAACATACGTCAAATCATCCGCTTATCAGAATATGTGAAATCAACACAGTCTTAACCGGGATAAACCGGCCTCTGCTGAAACCTTAAATCCACTCTAAAAAATCTCACTTTTCAGGTGATCATACCCCCCTGGCGGCACCTCTGTCCTCTCATCACCGCTTTGGAACATCACACCGCTCGCATCCTCTGTAAAATAGCCAATTTTCATCAACCCAGTGCAATCTTTCATTTTTAAAGGATCGAATTGAGGCGAGGCGGCAAAGAGGAGATGGTAGTCCTCACCACCATGCAGAAACCACTCCAACCACAAAACCCCAAGTTCATCACTCAATTGTATCATCTCTTCAGGTATTTGTGCAGGGTCAGGATTTAAAATAATTCCCAGTTTGTTCTCACAAGCTAAGGTCCCGCAATCCTTTGACAAACCATCGGTAAGATCCATCATCGCGTGTACCTCCGGGCATGCAGCCAGCTCAAGCCCGGCCTCTACACGGGGCAGAGGTTTGATATGAGAAGCCAGAAAACCCTTGTACCTGTCCGGGATCTCACATCTTTTCCATTTCCGTAAAGCCTCCAGTCCGGCAGCACTGGCTCCGCAAAGGCCAGTCACCCAGAGACAATCCCCCTTTAAAGCACCTTTCCTTTTCAGAACCCTGCCCCCGGACGGCACCCGTCCGAGGAGAGTAATTCCAAGCACCCACTGCCTTCCGGCAGAGATATCCCCCCCGACAAGAGGAAAATTCCACGTGCCGCAAGCCATGGCGAATCCTCTGTAAATCTGCTCCGCGGCTCTTATGATCTCCTTTTCCTGAGAGGGAAAAACAAGCTGAACCAGAGCTCCGTCAGGAATTGCTCCCATCGCTGCACAATCACTCAGATTGGCAACCATCGCCCTGTAACCGATCTCTTCCAGGGACATATACTCCCGGGAAAAATGCACATTCTCCACGGAGATATCGGTAGTTATGATCAGCTCTGAATCTCCGCATCTGCGCACCGCCGCATCATCACCTATCAGCAATTTCCAGTCGCCAGCCTGCTGATTCCCAAGGACATCCTGAAGCCTGGAGATAAGATCATACTCAGCGGAAGGAGATTTATTCATTAAAAGGACACCTCTGATTCATATAAGCCCCGGTAAAGGAGCATGTTTCTTTTGTTTATAACACGCC
>DAOTAZ010000008.1:0-25903 GCA_035382965.1 Chitinispirillaceae bacterium
GACGTTTGAAATATGGTTCCATACATAGGCAGTAGGGGCTCCGGGGTACTTTTTTCCTATTTCATAAGTGAATACTACATCTTCGGCGGTAAGAGGTTTCCCGTCACTCCAGCGTGCGCGGGAATCCAGAATAGCAGAGATCACATCCGGAGTTTTCTCATAAGAGCGTGCCAGAAGGGGTTCCATCTCGCCGGTTAAGGAATTGAAATTCATCAGTGGTTCATACATCAGATTGTAGTTGCCGCCAACAGGAAATGCGGGCCAGTCGTTAAGAGGGTTGAAAGTATTGGGATCTCCCCACTGGAACCCGGCCATGTAGAGTGTCTTGCTACGGGGGAAACCGGTTTCTCCTTCATTTTTCTGGTTGGATTGGCAGGACAAAAGACCGCAGAAAACTGCGCTGGCGAGCAAAACTTTTAATGGCAGTAAGCTCTTCAGATTCATTCTCCACCCTTTCTGTTGTTTCAGGTAAAAAAAGGACTTCTCGGCTGATACTTGTCGAAACTTAGTAGGCATGAATATATTTAATCGATTGATATTTAGCAAAACATTTTGTTGCTGCTGAATTAACAGGACTTATATATTTGAATACATTAAAAATAGGTATACTCCCGGTGTCTGGCAAGGAAGTTAAAGGTTACATGGTGGAGAAAAAAAATCATGGTTACGGGATATAACGTTAATTATATTAGGCAATATTTAGGCAGTATAAAAGGTCTCTGTTTTTCCTGAAGTTTATTTCCGGGAATCTGACAATAAATAGTATTAAAAGACTTGTAGCACAAATGATGTGTGAAAATTCGCCTGCATGAACTTATGTGAATTTATTTTCCACTATTAAAGGGAACAAACAATTGCATATACTACACACGACTCTCAAGGAGGGTTGGTTGATAAGTACCAGAAAAATTCGCAGCTTTCTTCTTCTGCTCTCTGCAGCAGGATTTGTGATGTCTACCAATGCCCAGGGTTCCACTGAACCTGATTCATCGGCATTAAAGGAGATGTTGGATTCGCTTGGATTGTCTGAAAATGATCTGGAAGCGAAAGTAAGATCTACGCTGATGTTCGGTGGTTCCATACCGGTTTCTTTTTCCGGTGAGGGAAGAATTAAGTTTCAATACCATCAGTTCCTTAAAAATCCCGTGTTTATGGAACAGGATCAATCCTACGTTCAGTCGAACTGGGAAGGGAATGAGTCGTTTTTGCGGGTGGGGATGGTTGCCAGGGCAGGCCGCAATACAGTGCTTTGGTCAAAAATCGGCTTTCAGCACACTCTTCCTGGAAATCACCTGAATAAATACGAGACAGGAGACACACTTCAACCAACCAGGCACGATAAATCTGGTGAATCAGCCATTATACATGAAGATATGAGTGCTGGATTGGCATTGCGTACTGTGCCTGCTTCTTTCTGGTTGAGGCTGGGGGCGATTCACTGGATCGAGGCATCACCGCTTACAATCTGGAAAGCACAACCCAGAATGTTTGCCTGGGAATACCTGCCCTACGAGATAGAACAGCCTATTGCCCGTTACTATGACTACAATATTGCCAAAGGTGAAAGGACGGGTCGTGCCGCCTGGAACAAAAAGGCATTTCAGGGGATAAATCTGGAGAGTATTAACCTCCCGGGAAATCTTTATTTCAATTTCTTTTATGGTGCCTACGAGCGATACGACAATTTCGAGCGCGAATATGTCGACTTTTCAAATGACCTGGCATTGGCAGACCTGCAAGGTCTTGTCAAGGGCAAAGGAGTCGGAGACACCTACAGGCATCTCTTTCATAGCCGCCTGGCAGCAGTTGAGCTGTTTGGAAGGATGACTCCCGGGCTTAATTTTATGTCATATGTTTATGACCATGAAATATTTAAGAATACACTATTCAAGGCTGCGTTCAATTACTATTCTGAAACCGAGGCAGGTAAAAAAGCTTTTATTAAAGAACCTATAATCGGATCAGTGGACCTGAGGGGTCCCATTACAGACAAATTCAGTATTCATGCAGATCTGGCGATGAGTTTTAACGACACGTTGTGGCGTAGGGTGGACTCTGTTGGTTCAGAGATCGTAGTGAATGAAGAGCGCACCTGGGGGCTTTTCAATCCTGCCTTTTACACCAGACTGGAAAGCAGATATTTCCTTCCCATCAACCTTGACCTGGTTGTGATCGGCAAAGATTTTTACTCACCGCTCTCTTTCGCGACACCTGTGGATGCGTTCTATCCCTTTGGAGCAAACCTGCTTGGGCCCGGTAAATTTATCGGACGTGGAGAGGCTTCTCCCTATACCAAAAATATGGCAGGGTTCAATCTTCAGGTGGCTCCGACATTTAAGGGTTATGGGCATTTGAAGGTTACCTATGGACAGCATTTCCAATTGGAGGCTGCGCGTGATCTGATCTATTTCCCATATCGCTTAAACGGACAGGATATGTTTAGTTTCTTCCATTCCTCCTATAACCGTTGGGGAAATGATCTTGTCGATAATTCCCTGTATAATAAGTATAAGAAGAGGTTAGGAGATGAATCATTCAAGGCTAATCATCGCGATAAACAACCGGTTGGTTTTGAGGGTGGAGGACTGCGGTCTGACTATCTTGGGATGTTCGAAGGGTTTGTGCCCTATGAAGACACCGCTCAGGCTAGAGCAAACCTCAGTTTGAATGGAAAAAGTAATGTGTTTTATGAAGGAAACAACAAAAACAATAACAAAGGTGATAGCGCCTATTTTTATGCTCCGCTGGGTGGTGACACGGTATACAGTGCTAATGCTTTTTTGCCGAAGCATCAAAAATTCACCTTTAATTATGAAGTAGATTTTGCCTATGACATTGGACCTCTGCTCAATTATCCGCGGGAAATCTTTTTCAGCATTTACTATGCGTTAAACGGTGTTTCCACCTCCTTTATGCCACTGGCTTTTTCCGACAAGCCTAAGAGTATGCTGCTTTGGGGGACCTATCTGAGGATGGAGCCGGCTATATCAATTACTCCCAAGTTTTACATCCTGGGTTTACTTGGCTATGAAAACTGGAGATCACAGAAAGCATATACTGCAACCGGGGTAAATGTTCTGTCTGTCGAACAAAAACCCATCGATTACAGGGATTTCGCTGTGGGTCTTGGTTTTGACTGGGATATGCTTGCCAGGGTTGGTTTGCACGGAAGAGTAAAGTATATGCAGCATAAGGATAAAAAAATTCCTGAAAACAATTATAAAACACCGGTTATTTCAACAGAAATAAAAATGTGGTTCTGATCAATAACAGTCACTGTTCATAAAAGGAGTATCAATGCTCAGAAGAATCGTAGCACTAATAAGTGTGGGACTTATTTCGGGAGTCTATGCTGATCAGGGAAAACTGGATCAGATACAGAAAAGCCTTGAGAGCATAATGGCTAAGGCAGGTATTTCGATTGGCGGCGAGTTCAGGTCTCAATACCTGGGAGCAACGATGAGCGGAGACAGCTTGGATAAATCCAAGAGGTTAAATGAGACAAATGAGTTCACATCCGTGGACTTTGACATCAAAGCCCGCCCGAATGAGTATATTTCCGGGCGGATTATTTTCAGGATGCATCAGAACTGGCAAAACTTCTACTCTGATATATCCAACCCGATCTTTTCACGATGGATCAGCATTGATGGAAACCCGCTGGATATGTTCCGTTTTAATATCGGTGACTTCAAAGAAAAGTACTCTCCTCTGACACTCTATTCACCTGACATTGAAATTCTTTATGAACCCTATATTTTTGCCAGGCAGCGGGAAGTTGCCATGGATGAACTGTTTATTGGTGATAACTATCGCATTCTTCAGGGTATAAATTTCGGGTTTGATGCAGAAGTAGAGCCCCTTTTCAATGAGTTTCATCTGGGATTAATCGGTGTGCGCCTGAGAAGCGCTGAAACAAATATTCAGAATGGAAGCAAAGTAGCTGACATTTATGAAAAGGTTGACAATAATTATCCAATGACAAAATACATGGTTGGAAGCAACCTGGATCTGACTTTCCTTAAAGGAATAAATTTAGGTGGAACCTACCTCTTTACTTTCGACCATCGGGGAAGCCTTGATCCTGTTTATGGAAATGATACTGTTGCGAGATGGAATCAGGAGAAAAATCATATCATTTCTGCCCGTCCTGGTATTGATATTGGAAAAATTATCAGTTCTGAGTCCTTTGGGCTGGGTCTTAAAGCGGAATTTGCTTTTTCTGTTGATGATTCAACGATGTTTGACTCTGTTGGCGTTGACACAGCAGGAAAAACCGTTAAGGGTTTCATAGACACAGTTACAAATGGTATGGCGCTGAATGCAGGCCTGGATGTCAGTTATTCTGCAGGTGATATTTTTGGAGTGCGTGCAGAGTTTTCTTACATGTCCAATGATAGAGATTTCAGAAATGCTCTTGCCCAGTCCCCTTCATTTATCGGCCACAGGATAATGAACAATGAGGTTACAAGAGTCCGGGATAGCGGCGGTGTAAAGAAAACAATACAATATTACTCCACTTTTGATGCGTTATACAATACTGTATTCAAGTTTACTACCAAGGATAATGTCTTATGGACAAAGTCTCCATACATGAAAACCTCTTATTACCGCGGAATAATGGATAAGCAAGAACTCAACGTTTTTGCCAAGGATTACTTTGATCCTACAGTACAGTTGGTGCTTCCTATGGGACCTGCATCACCCAACCGCTCCGGTATAAACGGAAATGTTAAAGTTGCATTTTTGAATAACGGAATTGAATTTAGTGGATTGATGGCCTTGCTCAAAGAGAAGGAAGCATCTAATAAAGATGTTCCGGGATATGAAAAGACAGAATTTACTCAATTTGCCGGTGGGTTTAAAATTGACTTTAATAAGTTCATCCCTGCCTTCAAGTATCCTGCCGAGATTTCCTTAAGCTACGTTTCATCTGCTGCTGCAAATAATGGAATAGAAAACTTTGAAATCACCTCGAATCTTGTCAATTTCGGTATCAACTATCAATTCTGGAAAAGAGCCGCTGTGCTTTTTGGTTTGCAGCTTGTTCAAAACGAGGCAATTCTTCTTGGAGACAAAACAACACAGAAGCTGAATCATTGGTCTACTGGTTTTGAATGGAAAGTTTCCGACGGTGCATCTGTTGTAACCACTATCGGGCAGATAATTGCCGATAATGATGACAAAGAATGGCTGTACGGAATAGGTTCCGGAAGGGATGATTTCAAGCAGATGCTTCTGGATGTATTTTTAAGAGTAAAATTCTGATCTTCTTGTAATAATGAAGAGATGATTTACTTGATTCGAATATGATCTTTTATAAGAATTATCTGCGTTACAGTATAGATAATTCAGAGAAAGAATCTTAACAGTTTGACTATAAAGCGGGAAACGGGAAAATTATGAATCGAAATCTTCGCCTTACCATTGCTGCAGTTGCATGCATGATGTTTACTGCAAGTGCAGTATTCCCCGGCTGGCTTAAGTTCAAGCCTCTAAAAAAAGCCGAAGAAAAGAAAAGCGAGTCTTCCATAGATCCTCGTGTCATGTATCGTTTCTTCGATGAAGACTTTGTTTCCGGTGGGTATGCCTACTGGTATCCTGAGAACTCCAAGGTTTTTATTCCAGAGGAGTCGGGAAAAAACGGTGAAGTGGCAATCGAATTTGATCTGGACGAGAAGGATTATTCCGGTGGTTCTGTCTGCCTGTATAATCTTCTTTACGACTTGAGGTCGCTGTATGCTACCGGAGCGCTTCAGTTCTGGATCAAGGGAAATATAGGTGGAGAGATAGCCTGGGCTGCTCTTGTAGATGATGAAAATGCAGACGGGAAGAAGACTGTAGTCCGCTTGCCTCTTCAGAATTATGGAGGTATCACCAAAGAGTGGAGACAAATCTCCATTCCACTTTCTGCTTTTGGAAAACGGGGAGTGTACTGGGATGCGAAGAAGAGAGTGGAAGTGCCTGAAAGATTTCAGTGGGATGCTGTTTGTGAATTCCGTATTGAGATAAAGAAAAATGAAAACTCTGATTTCCGGGTCTGGGTTGATGACATTTTTATTCTCAGGGATGTATACGAACCAGTTGAGGAAAAAGAAGAGCAGTATTGGGATGAGCGGGATGATAAGATCGATTCTCCTCCGCTTGCCTCAAGACCTGATGTCAAAGATATGCATAAGGTATTTATTGATGAAACACCCGCGGGCGGATTCGTTTATGTTTACGGAGGAAAAACCGCTTACAAGGTAATTCCGGGGGTATCAAAGGACAATAAAGGAATTCTGGCCTGTTATCTTGATAATGGGGATTATTCCGGAGTTACTCTTGCTTTGGGTAACGGAGCAAGTATCAATATAGAGTCTCTGAGAAAAGCAAAAGCAGCAGGTCTTGCTTTCTGGGCGAAGGGAGCCCCGGGAGTTGAAAAAATCTATGTTGGTATTCTCGATGATGAATCCGATGGGGCGAAAGTGCAGACAAAAGTGGCTCTGGGGGATTTCGGCTCTCTGGATACCACATGGAAATATTTCATGATCCCTTTACGCAGATTCCAGGATGTTGGAAAGTATTGGGATGACAATAAAAAGGCGGAAGTTGTCGGAGATGTCAAATGGAACCAGATAAATGAAGTCAGGTTTTCCAACAACAAAGCTGAGAACAAGGTTCCTGAGGGTGAGCCGGTAACCTTTTATGTGGACCAGATCACTTTCATTGAAGAAATTCCCGGCTATATTGATCCTGAAGAGTATTGGGCGAATTTCACGTCTGATGCCAAAGATATCATGCTTCATGATTTCGAGAGTTCAAAAGATCAAAATTGGGAAACCGCTAACGGCCCCAAATCGGAAGCCAGTTATGAGTTGGTAAAGAGTGAGGCAAGAAATGGCGGTGAAAAAGCTCTGTCTATTACTTTCAAAATGAATGACTGGTGTGATGTTGTATTTAACTATGTAACGAATAACAGTTCACCTGAATTAAGGGACTGGAGCAAACACTGGGGTCTTAAATTTGAAATGTACACATCCAAACCTTATCAGGGTATCAATGTTCAGGTTAATGATGCCGGTAATGAGGTGTGGATTGCGAGTGCCGGATGCGGTAAGGGATGGCATGAGGTGCTTGTGCCTTTCAAGAATTTCTACAAATTTCCATACTGGCAGCCGGAAGATGCTGAGCAGAACGGGAAATTTGATATGCAGGCTATCAGAACAATCGATTTCAAGCCTTCCGGTGAGGGTACATCCGGAACCTTCCTGATCGATAATGTAAGGCTGACAAACGAAAGGACAGCCTATGAAGCGCCTGTAGCCGAAAATATCACTGTCAAAATTACCGGTGACATGAATAATGTGGTTACATCGTCAATAAATGACGGGATTTTCGGTATAAACGCTGCTCTGTGGGATGGAGATCTTCTCAAACCCAAGACGGTTGAATATGTTAAGGCTGTAAATCATGCGGTACTCCGTTATCCCGGTGGTCTGAGAGCTGATGAGGATCACTGGAAAGAGGTACTTGCAAAGAAAGACTGGATGGTCGATATCGATGAATTCCTGGAATTCTGCGAACAGACAAATACAACTCCCATGATTACTGTCAACTTCGGTACAGGTACTCCTGAAGAAGCTGCCGAATGGGTAAAACATGTAAATGTGACCAAAAAGGCAAATGTGAAATACTGGGAGGTTGGTAACGAGCTTTATGGAGACTGGCACGCCAACCACTGTTCTGCTGAAGAGTATGGTAAGAGGGCTGCTGAATTCATAAAGAAGATGAAAGAAGTTGATCCTTCGATTCTGGTGACTGTGGTCTGGGTCCTTGAAGGAGAATGGAATAAAAAGGTGTTCGAGTACACTAAAGATCTGGCTGACGGGGTGAATGTGCACCATTATCCTCAGCACGCTGGTGAAGAAAATGATGCAGCTTTGCTGTCGGCCCCGCAGACTCTCAGATCGATCCTTCCCGGTGTACGGAAACAGACGGAGGAATACGGAGTTCCAGGAAAGAAATATGAGGTCTGGCTCACGGAGTGGAACTCTGTTGATTTCAAACCAGGGCCTCAGACACTGGGTATTGTAAACGCTCTGTTTGTCGCGGATTATCTGGGAGAGCTTGCTGTTCACAACATCGAGCAGGCATCTTACTGGGATATCCATAATGACATTACCGAACAGGGTGGTGACTATGGATATCTGTCCAGAACCGGTGCGCCGGATGGTGACAATGTGCCGCGTCCGTCATACTTTGCTTTCAAGATGGCAAGCGAAGCTCTTCGCGGAAAGTTACTGGAGACAAAATCCGAAAATGAAAATGTGTCGGCTTATCTGACCGAAAACAATGGAAAGAAAGCGCTGATGGTTATCAATAAGATGCCTAAGACAAAAGCTGTGATCGATCTGAATATACCTGGATTCACAGGAAAAGCCACATTGAAACAGTTACGTTCAGATAACATGAAAAATGGTTACAGTTCAGAAACCATCGATGTGACAGAGGGTGGTAAGATTACCTTGCCTGCATGGTCTGTGACGACGATTACAATCCAATAATCCTGAAAAGTATCGAAAGAAAAGCTTCCGGTCCTATAGATCGGGAGCTTTTTTTTTGAGGGGTCAAAGAGGCGAAAGGATATTTCCGGCCTTTTGCGGAGGCATCAGTTTTTAAATATTGATCTTCGGAGGAGAAAAGCTGTACTGGATTGGATACAAATTTTATTCGGAGCTGTAACTTCAAATTCATATATATATATGGCGTAACCTATTTTGTAATATTATTCGAAAACTGGTGTTTATTGGAGGATGAATGAAATTCGGATATTTTGATGACGAGAAGCGGGAGTATGTAATCACTACACCCCAGACACCTTACCCCTGGATCAATTACCTGGGAGTTTCAGATTTCTTCTCTCTTATTTCCAATACCGCCGGAGGATACTGCTTCTATAAGGATGCAAGACTGAGGAGAATACTCCGTTACAGGTACAACAATATCCCCATTGACAATGGAGGGAGATACTTTTACATCAGGGAGAACGATGATTTCTGGTCTCCGGGATGGAAACCGGTAAAGAAGGGCTTGACAGAGTATCAGTGCCGTCACGGAATGGGTTATACCATAATAAAGGGAATGAGAAACGGACTGTCGGCAGAAGTCCTTTACATGGTACCGGTGGATGCCAATTGTGAGATTCACAAGGTAACACTAACAAATACCACAAAAAAGGCAAAGAAGATTACACTGTTTTCCTTTGTGGAATTCTGTCTCTGGAATGCTCTCGATGACATGACAAACTTCCAGCGGAATTTCAGTACTGGTGAAGTGGAAATCGATGGTTCGGCAATTTATCATAAGACGGAATACCGGGAGCGCAGGAACCATTTCGCTTTCTATACTGTAAACAGACAGATATCAGGTTTCGATACTGATCGTGAGGTTTTCCTGGGCAGGTATAATGGCCTGGAAAATCCGGATGTTGTTACTGAGGGAAAGTCAAAAAACTCTGTGGCTGACGGGTGGTCGCCTGTAGCATCTCACAGCATAAACATAACGCTAAAGCCTGAAGAGAGTACAGAGCTGGTTTTTCTTCTCGGATATGTTGAGAACAAGGAAGATGAGAAATGGGAAGCTCCGGGTGTTATCAACAAGAAAAATGCCAGGAGCATGATGGAGAGGTTCTCAACCAGTGCCGAAGTAAATAAAGCCTTTGATGATCTCAAGGCGTACTGGGATAATCTCCTGTCCAGATATACATTGGAGAGCAAGGATGAAAAGCTCAACAGAATGGTCAATATCTGGAATCAGTATCAGTGCATAATCACTTTTAATATGTCAAGAAGCGCATCGTATTTTGAATCCGGTATCGGAAGAGGAATGGGATTCCGTGATTCAAACCAGGATATCGCCGGTTTTGTCCATCAGTTACCCGACGGTGCCCGTCAGAGAATAATCGATCTTGCATCGACTCAGTTTGAGGATGGCGGTGCGTATCATCAATATCAGCCTCTTACCAAAAAAGGAAACAACGAAATAGGCGGTAACTTCAATGATGATCCGCTGTGGCTGATCTATGCGACAGCGGCTTATTTGAAGGAGACCGGGGACTGGAAGATTCTCGAGACGAAAGTTCCCTATGACAACAATCCCGAAAAAACGGGTACTCTTCTTGACCACCTCACAAAGTCTTTCTATCATGTGGTCAATAACAGGGGACCTCACGGGCTGCCGCTGATCGGGAGAGCAGACTGGAATGATTGTCTGAACCTGAACTGTTTTTCGAGCACCCCGGATGAATCGTTTCAGACTTGTACAAACAAGGATGGTAAAAGGGCTGAGTCGGTTTTCATAGCCGGAATGTTTACAGGGATCGGAAAAGAGTATGCTAAGATTCTAAGGCACCTGGGAAAAGAGGAAGAGGCTATACAGGCTGAAAAGTATATAGCCGAGATGAAGGGTGTTGTGGAGGAGCAGGGATGGGATGGTGAGTGGTTTCTGCGGGCATATGATGATTCCGGAAATAAAGTGGGAAGCAAAGATAATCCTGAGGGAAAGATTTTTATCGAGCCTCAGGGGTATTGTATCATGGGAGGTATCGGGCTTGAGGATGGAAAGGCTAAGAAAGCGCTGGAATCCTCACGCAAATATCTCGATACCCGTCACGGGCTGGTGCTTGTCAATCCTCCATTCTCAAGGTATTATTTAAATCTCGGAGAGATTTCATCGTACCCTCCCGGGTACAAGGAAAATGCAGGAATATTCTGTCATAACAATCCCTGGATAATAATTGCGGAAGCGATAATGGGTGAGGGTGATTATGCTTTTGACCACTACCGGAAGATTGCTCCCGCATACAGGGAAGAGATCAGTGATGTGCACAGGATGGAGCCCTATGTGTATTCACAGATGATAGCAGGAAAGGATGCCGGGAGGCACGGGGAAGCAAAGAATTCCTGGCTTACAGGTACAGCAGCCTGGAATTTCGTGGCTGTTTCCCAGTGGATCCTTGGGATACGTCCGGATTACGATGGGCTTATAATTGATCCCTGTATCCCATCAGACTGGAATGGATTTACGGTTACAAGGAAGTTCCGGGGTGCAACTTACAGGATTACCGTCAAGAATCCATCACATGTGAATAAAGGAATAAAGTCTCTTGTTGTTGATGGTGCGGCTGTGGAAGGAAATCTTGTCAAAGCTTTCACTGATGGTGGTGAACATAAAGTGGAAGCGGTGATGGGGTAAGGTTTTCTGACAGGTGTTAATGCAAACAGTAATTAAACCCTAATGAATTCCATTTGTTGAGTTTGAAAGGATGGCTATGCAATACGGTTACTTTGATGATTCTGCCAGGGAATATGTAATCACAAATCCCAAAACTCCGGTAAAATGGATTAACTATATCGGTACATTGAGCTTCGGTGGATTTGTGGATCATACCGGAGGCGCTTTGATCTGCAAAGGCGATCCGTCACTGAACCGAATTGTGAAATATATCCAGCAGATGCCCTCGTCGGAATTCAAGGGTGAAACTCTGTATGTACGAGTCAAGCGTAATGGTAAATATAAGGTTTTTTCTCCGTTTTTTGTTCCTACACTGGATAAATACGACAGGTATGAATGCCATGTGGGGATGGGATACTCAAGGATTATCTCGGTGTTCTATGGTGTAAGAACAGAGTGCACCATATTTGTTCCTGTCAATGAACAGGTCGAGATCAGGGATATAGTAATTACAAATATCTCTTCTGAACCCCAGGAGATAGATGTTATTCCGGTTATTGAATATACTCATTTCGATGCTGTGAAGCAGTTTACCAATGCTGACTGGGTTCCACAGACCATGGTTTCCAGATGCCACACAGATCAGCAGAATACCAGGGTTCTTATCCAGTATCCTTTCATGTGCAGGGATTTCAAAGTCAACTATTTCACTTCCAATTATCCGGTATCCTCCTTTGAATCCGACAGGAAGCGCTTTCTGGGTGAAAACGAGTACGGAACCTGGGCTCATCCTCTTGCACTTGACAAAGATGAACTGGGCAATTATGAGGCAAACAGGGGTGACAACATTGCAGCTCTGTTGCATCATCTTGGAGTAATCGCTCCCGGTGGAGTAAAGAGGATAATAACTCAGCTTGGACAGGAGGAGAGCCTGCAGAAAGCTACTCCGCAGATAGAGCGTTTCAGAAAGAGTGAGGAAGTAGACAAAGCTTTTAAAGAGCTGTCGGAATTCTGGAGCCGCTATCTCTCTTTCATGCATGTAAAGACACCGGATTCCTGTTTAAACAGCATGCTTAATGTTCATAATCCAAGGCAGTGTTTCATTACCTACAACTGGTCAAGATACCTTTCCTATTACCAACTGGGCCTTGGAACGCGCGGATTGGGATTCCGGGACAGTTCGCAGGATGTCATGGGGGTGGTCGATAGAATACCCGAAGAGGGAAAGAAGCTTATCGTGAAGCTCCTTTCGGTTCAGAAACGGGATGGTTCGGCAATGCACCAGTTCAATCCGCTCAGTATGGAGGGCTCGATGGGGGATCTTACCGAGATGCCCGACCGCCCACAGTACTATGGTGATGATCACCTGTGGATAGTGCTTGCTGTTACAGCTTATATCAAAGAAACCGGAAACAGGGATTTTCTTTCTGAACAGATACCTTTTTATGATAAAGAAAAAGGAAAAGCCATTGAAAGCGCGACAGTTATGGAACATCTGCGTCGTGCGCTCAGTTTCACTAAAAACAACACAGGAAAGCATGGACTGCCGCTTCTGGGATTTGCGGACTGGAACGACTGCGTAAATCTTCCCAAAGGGGCAGAGTCGATCTTTAATGCCTGCCTTTACGGTAAAGCTCTTCAGGAAATGATTGAACTGGCTGATTTTCTGGGAGAAGAGAAATTGGTCAATGAGTACAAGACAGATTATGAGATGATGAAAACCAGGTTTAATGAATCAGCGTGGGACGGAGAGTGGTTTGTCAGGTATTTTGATCATGATGGGACACCTCTGGGTTCAAGCAAAAACGAACACGGGAAAATTTATCTTAACGGGCAGTCCTGGCCAGTAATTTCAGGGTTTGCTGCACCTGAGAAGGGGCGAATAGCGATGGATTCGGCCCGTAAAATGCTTAACACCAAAAACGGCTTGAAACTAAGCACCCCTGGTTTTAACGGATATGATCCCAGTAAGGGAGGGATCACTACTTATCCTCCGGGAGCAAAAGAAAACGGCGGGATTTTCCTGCACACTAATCCCTGGGTGATGATAGCTGAGACAATACTGGGAGATGGCGACAGGGCATTTGAGTATTACAACCAGATCAACCCTGCAAAGAAGAACGACATTATTGACGAATACGAATGTGAGCCCTATGTATACCCGCAGAATATCCTTGGCGATGAGCATCCGCAGTTCGGGCTGGGACGTAACAGTTGGCTCTCCGGCACTGCATCGTGGGTTTATCAGGCGGCAACCAAATACATTATGGGAGTTCAACCTCAGTACAACGGCCTGAAAATAGATCCCTGTATTCCCGGCTCCTGGGAAGAGTTTACGATTGAGAGACTGTTCAGGGGAACACGTTACAGGATCCACATTCATAACCCGAAACATGTGAAAAAAGGTGTGGCATCCGTCAAAGTTAACGGAGAACCCATCGAGGGTAATGTCATCCCGCTGTTTAAAGAGGGTGAAGAGGTCAAAGTAGAAGTGGTGATGGGGTAAGGGACACGCCCTCTCTTTCAAACAGAGAGGGACGGGTTGTCTTTTGTCAAACCAGATCAGATATTCAGGACTGTAATTAACAGGTCGAATCTGAACTAACCGTATCGGTTTCCTTTGGGTTAGTATCTTCCGTTATTATTCCGTTTGAAGACGGAAAGGTGATTCTGAAACTGGTTCCTGTTCCGGGGGAACTCTCTATTTCTATAGATCCGTTGTGATTTTCCACTGTACTGCTGACCATAGCCAGTCCAATTCCTGTTCCTTTGGCTCCCTTTGTGGTGAAAAAAGGCTGGAGACAGTTTTCTTTTACCTCTTTGTTCATTCCTGTACCATTGTCTTTCACAATGAGAAAAACCTTTTCACCATCTTTTCCGGCGATAATCTCAAGGTGTCCGCCTTTTGGCATTGCGTCTGCGGCATTAAGCACGAGATTGAGAATCATTTCATGAATATCGGACTTGATTCCGAATGTCTCGATGTCATCTTCAAGAGAGAGAGAGACTTTTATTTGTGTGTTGACACCGGGTCCTTTGAGTTTCGGTTCAGCAAGCTTTACAACATCATGGATGATCTCGTTTAAATTGATACGGGTTTTTATATCCGAGTTCCTTGCGGTATGATAAAATTCCTGCATCCTTTTCACTATTTCAGCACCGCTCATAGCCGCTTTATTGATCAGGGTTAGTTTTTCCCTGAGGTCATTATCCTCTTCAGTATCCCTGGTGTTCGAGAGCAGGATTTCTGAATAGCCGACAATCGGGACCAGTACATTATTGAAATCATGAGCAATGCCGCTTGCTAATTGACCAAGTACATGAAGTCTCTCTCTTTTAATTGCGGAATCACGGGCTTTTCGAAGTTCCTGCAATGCAATTGACAGTTCTCTGTTTTTATTATCGAGCAGTTCAGTTCGTTTCCTGACCTGCCATTTAAGCAGAAGGCTCATGGTAAAGGTGACAACAAGCAAACCGGAGATGATTATGAAACTCCAGAGTAAAAAGGCGGGAATGAATGTCTGGGGTTTTTCACTGAGCCAGTTTGCCAGGCTGCGATAATAGATGGAGTGAGGATCGTTCAAAAGGTCTGCGAGGTGTTTGTCAATGGTGCACAGAAGATCATTGTTCCGGCCTTTAGTTGAGGCGAAAAGGAGAGAGTTAGGGTTCAGGACAACAGGAGAAGGCACAATAGAGTGTTCTTTTTCCTTAAGATAACCATAAAACCTGTCGACAATCACAGCATCCGCATCACCGGATTTTACTTTCTCGATGCACATTTTGTAATCAGAAGAGAGAATCTGGTTTATTGATATGTCGAATCGTTTACTGATTTGTAAAAGCAATTCCTGCTGGATGGAGTTTTCCAGAACAGAAACAGTTTTACCGTCAAGATCCGATACCCTCTCGATTTCAAGACCTTTTTTTGTGTAAACCTGTACCCATGAGGGAAGAACTGTGATTTTGTTAAAATCAAAGAGCAAGCTTCTTGGGTCTGAATATCCCATATCGGGCATAATATCGATGCTGTCGTTCAGCAATCTCCTCAATCCATCATCCCAGTTGCCTTCGATATAGATGAGCTTCCATCCTTCAATTTTCGCAATGTGTTCTATTATGTCGATGAAAATGCCTTGTGGCTTGTTGTCTTTTCCCATTTCCACTTTGGGGGGGTTTTTATATATCCCTACCCGGACAGTGCGGCTTTCTGCACCTTCCGGCAAAGAGAACATCAAAGGGATAAAGAGGAAAACCAACAGAAAGGTGAGGTGTTTGAAGGGACCTTTTTTTTCCATGACATGACCCCTGGTGATATGAGAAATGATGATGAAGAATCGAAGCGTTTTTTGAGCTTATGGAAATATAGTACAATAATGGGAAAAATGTGGCAAGTAAATTAACGAGGGCGAATAATACAGGCGGAATTGGCAAAAAAAAGAGGGAAAATTTCACTTTAAAGAATGGCGGCTGCGGGAAGCAGCCGGGTTTACTGATTCCGGTTTATTTGCTGTTGGTATAAACGTAGGTCAAACCGGCTGAAAGGGTCTCTTTAAGACGGAAGTTCTTGTGAATGTCACGGTCATAAAATGCAGAAGCGGACAGACTGAACAGAAGGTATTTTGCCACGGTCAATGACAGTGTGTTTTCAAATTTAACATGCGGGTATCTCCAGTCATTCTCCAGATCGGTCCCTTCGAATTCATCAGCTTTGGAGCTTATTAAGGCCTCGTAGATGCGCAGAGAGCCTATGTAGTTGAGCCATTTGCCCTTGATTGCCGCTGTAAAATCCATATTGAACTCCACACCGCCATCATTTGTTACATCCCGGGATCTTTTTCCGGTATCAGGATCGAGCTTGTGACGATCAACGAATTGGCGGGCAGCGACACCAAGACGTGTTGACCAGTTGATAACCTCGTTCTTCAACAGAAATCTGCTCACACCGGCTGATTCTGTGATATCAGCAGGGTTGAAATATCTGGTCAGCAGACTGTCACTGCCATCGACGAACTGGCTGATACCACGGACACTGACAAAAGGATCAACCCATCCCCCGAGAGTGAAACGAAGAAGCTCCTCAAGATCGATCAGATCGCTTGATTTTTCGGGTGCTGACCACCTTTTTGTGGTTTTATTCTGCACCTTAGTCTGACCGAACTGAAGCTTCAGGGTTGTTCTGCTGTTAATCTTTTCGGTAAACGGCTTTTCGGCTATACCGAGAAACTGAGCTGCCCAGTTAAAGGAACCCGCTTCTCCTCCTGACCAACTGTCACTGTAGGAATTGAAAGCAGTTGTCAGGTTAGTGTTGATATTCAGTTTCCAATCCTCAGCGGCAGTTACTGAGAAAAAAGCAAAAACTGCACATGAGCTTATGATAGCTCTCTTAAAAAACATCATTCCTCCTCCTTTGGATTTGAAATAAAAAGTTGATTTTCATCAATTCAGTTCTTCTCGCTTGCTGTTTCAGTGACTGTTGGTACCGCCTTTTTTGTTCCAATCCTGCCGCCAGACCACTCGTTAATAAAGCCCAGATGATTCAGGGCTGCATAGGCGAGATAGAGCAGAAGGACCAGTACAAGAAGATTTGGCCAGGGAGATTTTTTCTGGGCAAAAGGATCGGAAAGATCACGGTGCGATCCGGGCGGAAGTGAAGCAATGGACGTCAGTGCTGTTCCAAACGGAACATTGATCAGAGCTTTTGCATTTACAGCCCATCCGCTTGCATCAAGGATCGGCCCCAGGTTCCGTTTGCGTAATTTTATGTAGGCAAGCACAAGAGAAGGTCCTGAAATAAGCAACAGAAGTCCTATAACAGCACCGATTATAGCCAGTGGACCCATTTTGATGATCCCGGCTACATACCCCATAACAGTGGCGAGAAAGGTGCCGATAGCACCTGCCGCAACACCGATCGCGGCAACGATCCCGATGTCCAGTTTTTTGGGCGGCTGAGATGGTATCTTTGATTTGTCGGCCATAGCCGTTATCTCGGCGCTTTTTGCAATTTTATCAGATGATTGTGCCTCTGCGGCCATGGCACGTTTCGCGACCTGTGTTTCGATCATCTTGACAAAGCTTTTATAGGGGAGCCAGAATGCCTGTTTGAGGCTGATCGGGTTCTCGATAATCTTTACTACTGTCGCATCCCAGTCATTTCCGTTCCGGTCGTAAAAAACGCCGTTTCTTCCAGGCATCAGGTTTTCAGAATCACCATTGGTAAAAGCAGCCACAATGTTCATCTTTTCCGCTCCACCGCGTCTGATGCATTCACAGTACACAAGGTATGTTCCTGCCATGGCAGCCATAGCGCTGTGTTTGTTCATGTCATCGATTTTTATGCATAATCTGCAGGTACGCTGATCGAGAAAAAGAGTTCCGGCCATGAAGATAGCGGAACCTTTCTTGCTGTAAAGCTCCCTGAAGTTAATGAAATTATTGCAGAGGGAATAGATATCACGATGATACCGGACCAGTTTTTCAAGGCTGGATAAGGAATCAAATACCGGTTCCAGAGCTTTATCTTTTTCGATTAAGGTAAGAAGTTTTTCTTTCAGACTGCTGTCAGGGATTTCTGCTGCTTTTCCGGCATCAAAAACATTCGCAGGTTTACGGCTCTGCCAGGAAAAATATGGTGCAAGCTTTTCTAAAATTTGTCGCCATTCGGCTTCGGTTATTTCCTCTTTTGCACCCAGCATTTTATCCACCGCCTGAGTCTTGAATGTTTTAAGAGCATCAGCCCAGGCCGGATTGATATTGTCCACAAGGGAGAGAGGTTTTCGAGGTTCAATAAGAGCGATCGGGAGCTTTGAGATCTCTTCGCAATGGACAGAAAGGGAATCCCTGCTGCTGATCTGCTCAAATGGTTTTTCACCTCCATTAAGAGCGGCTTTTGCCCGCTCGTCAAATACCGCTACTGCACACCTGGCAAAATAATCCTCGATTTTCTCCTTAACAGCCACGACTGCATCAGCGGCTCCGGATGTCTCTTCACCCAGCACAAGAATAGATTTATCATTTTCCGGTTCACTTGCCCAGGCAAGATACTTTTCGGTCAGATTGAAAAACGATTCAACCTTATCGGCATCTACTCCGGGTTTTCCAGACCGGTCATCGACTGCACCAGTAGTCTCAATAATGAGGTTTATGATTTTCTTTACAGTTTCCTCTTCAGATGAATCATCTGTGATTATCCCGTCACCATTGAATGCATTCTTAGAGAGTTCCTGTCCAAGAGATTCAATATCCGCAACTGAGACAGGGTCAGACTCTTTTTTTCCGAGTGTGACAAGAGCGTTTTTAGCAGAGTCGTAAAGCTTGCGTCCCTCCTCGGAATTTCTGTTTATCTGGTCTATGGTCAGGGTGCGGTTTTCCCCGATCAGATCGTCGGGATTGTTAAGCATTGAAACGACCCAGTTTACCGCTGATATGAGCTCTGAGGCTCTGATTCTGCGGTCTTTGTCTGTATCGATCAGAGCCAGAGTTTTGGGATCAAAATGGATGTTATCTACAGGGCAGGCCAGGGCGACCCAGAGCTTTTGATCGAGATTTCCAAGTTCCCTGAGATCCTGTCCGGATTCCAGCTTGACCTGATCAAAGCCGCCGGCCCTGAAAAATCTCCATTTATAACCGTTGTTCCTGTTTTTTTTGGGCATACTTTACCTCATCTTGTGGAAAATGCTTTAGATAAACTTTTTCTAAAGACATTATGGCAATTCAGAGTAAATTGCAGAATTGCCAGTAGAAGCACAAAAAATAGTTACTCTCGGAGTAAACTAAAAGGAAATACTTTTTATTTGTGATAAGATTTCATTTTTAATATAAGATCAGAAATTGGTAAAAGTGTATCAGAGGATAGACATACCGGTAATACTTAGTGTAAATATCCGGAGTATTTTTTTGGATCCAGACTCTCAAGAATCCTGTGATTCTTGAAAAACAATGGTTAAGGCCGATTTCTGTATTTTTGAAGAGTATACTCATGGATTTTTTCAGTTAATTCAATTTCACACTCATGAATGGATTTTCCCGCCGTGTCAATAATAATTCTATCTTTTTTCCAGATATGATATTCTCTTTTTTCAATGTTTTCCCAGGTGGGAAGTTTAAGGTTTGTTATCTCAGGTTTTCTCAAATCGGCACGGTTTTTATGTTCGGTTTTATCAGAACAGATTACTTCGATGTTTACAAAATCGCTATTGCTCGATCTTGCAACATCCTCCCATTCATCTCTTGTTAAATTGACAGGATTGCATGAGTCCGCAACAACACTAATATTGAGTTTTAAATTATCTTCAACAATCCTGTATGCCAGCTTGTAACCCTCACCTTGAACATCAATTTTACACAGATCTCTTAAACCCTGCTCTATTGTGTCAATTCGTAAATACGCTGCTTTTAGTTCTCTTGCCAGAAACTTTGCAAGGGTAGATTTTCCGGAAGCGGGGAGTCCGGAGAATATGAAAAGAGTTGGTTTGCCGGGAGTGTTCATTTTGGTAAAAACTTAAAGAAAAGATGGATATTACGGGTCAAAAAAGCGTTTTGAGATTTCATAAATTCCTGCAGCCTAACCTTAAAACTATGATACGTTGAATATACACTTATGTAAGAATAGATTCACCAATGTTTCATTCATACCCAATTATTGATGTCTGTCTGAACCTTAGCAATGTTTCATTGTCTTAAAAACCTCAGTATCTGTCTTTAAACCTTAGTAGCAGGAAAAAATAAGGTAATAAGGTTTCTGACGTTTGTAAACTCTTGCTACTAAGGTCTGGCGACATAAATACTAAGGTTTAGAGGAAAAAGTATGCTTGAAGACAGGGTCTGGAATATGTTTATATACCTGTTATGACTCTCTGTATGCAGTTCTTTCCTAATCAGTGTTAATCATCTCAATCAGCTTAATCATAGTTCAAGACATTTGGGCCAGACAAATACTAAAGTTTAGGGGAAAATTATTTTTAAGAGTAGGGATAAAAAGATGGATTGCAAGTAAAGGAAACTAAAATTGATTAAAGCACTGGTTTTTGACTGGGGCGATACTTTAATGAGGGATTTCCCGGGTTATGATGGCCCTATGGTATACTGGCCCAAAGTCGAATTAATGCCTGATGCACATACCTGCTTAAAAACATTGAGCGGTAATTATGTACTTTGTGCTGCATCAAATGCAGGTGATTCTGACAGCATACTGATGAGAAAAGCATTTGAAAGGGTTGGAATAAATGGTTTTTTAAATCATGCTTTTACATCAAAGGAGTTGGGATTCACAAAACCTGATGTCAGGTTTTTTAATGCAATAGCCGGGAAAATTGGATTTACACCTGATGAAATTGTCATGATTGGAAATGATTATGAAAAGGATATCAAACCAGCCAAAATTGCTGGTTTCCATACGATTTATTATTCTGAAATAATGGATCAGGTCTGTAATGAATATGCAGATTATATAACGAATGATATTGGTCAATTGATCAGAATAGTACCACAAATAGCATAAGGCAAAGAGATAACTAATCTAAAGGGATTTCAACCTGTCAGGAAACACAAAAAAGAAGAGAGGACTATAGAAAAAGAAAGAATTTACTGAGATCGGGAGAGCACCCTGTGCCGGAAGAATAAATCGTTAAGGAGCTTCGAATTAGCAGATCGTGTTCTGCAAGATGAAAAAAAAGGATGACTCCTTCAAGAATGTCAGTCTCTGCCATAAGAAAAGATGCCGATACCGATCCGATACCGATACCGAAGAGGAGGAAGGGGAATTTAGGCTAGAAAACAGGCTAAAAACTCCCGAACAAATTCTTTGAACCGCCAACCAAAACCATACCACTAAGTTTTTGGATTCGGGAAATCCTTTGGGAAATTCCGAATTATCCCCCTCTGATATGCGGAATCAGGGGCGCGGAAGTAATAAATTGAACCCTTTGCCTGTCCCTTTTAAGGAGTTTTACTTCCGTGTCCTCTTTTTCCGTATTTTTTTCCCCACTATTCCCGAATTTTAACCTGGCGATACATTCAGGCGATGCTCCCTATTTGCTCCGGACCGGCATAATTTGACATTCGCTGGTAAACGTTATATAATACAGTATAAGAACCATGGTCTGAATCGGTACCTTCCGGTAAAACGATTCAGTAAAAAAAATCTCCTGATTACACATCGGAGTTTGTGCTTCACTGTTTCAGGATGCTTGAAGAAACAGGTGGACAGAATTTAAACAGGGGTCTTAATTGTCAAGTAAAAAAAGCTCGGAATCGGATGCTCCGGCTATAGGTTTTCTGACCGAGAGCGTTAACAGTCTTTACCAGTCCAGGATCTGGATCGGTGTATCGGATGAGGCGGTAAAAAGAGGGTATTCTCTGATCTGTTATGCCGGTGGTTCTCTCAATGTTTCCTCATGGGACCCTTTTGAACCTCAGAGAAACAGCATCTACAATCACATAGATGTCCATAAGCTTAAAGGACTTGTCATTTCCGGGTCACTGGGGAATTTTATTTCTCCGGCAGAATTCAATGAATTCCTGAGTAAATTCAAAGACATTCCTCTTGTTTGTCTGGGGCCGAGAGTTCAAGGCATCCCATCGGTAATTGTCGATAATACCTCAGGGATGAGGGAGCTTATCTCTCATCTGGTCGAGGATCATAACTGCAAAAAGATCGCTTTTGTAAGGGGGCCTGAGGGAAATCAGGAGGCCGAGCAGAGGCTTAAGATTTTCCGTGAGGTTCTTCTTGAGCATGGTGTCAGGCCGGATCCGGACCTTATAATGCCGGGGGATTTCAGCAGGGATGCAGGAGCCAGGGCTGTTTATCAGCTTCTGGACCGTGACGGGCTCTCTTTTGAGGCACTGGTGGGTGCAAATGATGACACCGCACTGGGTGCGCTCAAGGCTTTTCAGGAGCGCCACATCAGGGTTCCGGATGAGGTGATGGTGGTCGGGTTCGATGATATCGAAGAGAGCTGTTTTTCCGCGCCTCCACTTACAACAGTAAGGCAGCCTCTTTATGAGATGGGCAGCAAGGCTGTAGAGACACTTATCGGACTGATAGAGGGTAGAAGTGCCCCGGAGACAATTGTAGTCCCTGCAACTATCACAATAAGACAATCCTGCGGGTGTTTTCGCCTGGAGAAAACCAGGGATGGGCTCTTCCAGAAGTTATCGGGACTTTCCCAGGAGCACAAAGAGTTGTTCTTCAGGGAAGTGGCATCGGTGATGGAGAGGGCCAGGATGAATGCTGTGGAGGCCATAGATGACAACGTGGTGAGGGAGTTTTCCGATTCTTTCATAGGCGAGATTTCCGGAGAAAAGCCGGGAGGGTTTCTGCCGGTTTTAAGCAGAGTTGCCTGGTCTCTTGCACTTGCCGGAGGGGATACGCCGGGACTTCTGAAGGCGATCACGGTCATGCGTCAATTAGCCACCGCTATCTTTGACGGGGGGATCCCGGGGCATATCGAGGAGATATTCCAGAAGGCAAATATGGCAATAGCGGATTCTGCCGCAAGAGCCCAGGCTCATCGCAGGCTCGATGCTGAGCGGCAATCGACGCTGCTAAGAGCTGCCGGCCAGTCTATCGCATCAGCTTTCGATTTCAGCCATCTTCAGGAGGTTATCGCCGCGGAACTCTCCAAGCTGGAGATTAACAACTGCTGGATCTCGCTTTATACAGAGCCGAAGTCTCCCTTGAAGAAGCTAAGGGTTTTCCTTTCGCTTGGACAGGCGATGCCGATAGAGGGACCGGAGTTTGAGGCTCCGGATCTTGTTCCTGCAGGTATGATAGGTACTGGAACCAGATCGCTTCTTGTGGAGCCGCTGTTTTTCAGGGAAGATCAGATTGGGATTGCGGTGTTTGAGGTCAGGAAATGCCGTGATGGATTTACTTATGAGATACTGCGTCAGCATATAAGCAGTGCGCTGAAGGGTGCGATACTGATGAAAAAAGTGCAGGAGCAGGCTCTTGCGCTCGAGGTCGCAAACCAGCAGTTGCAGAAACTCAGGGAGGCGGAGCACGCTTATCTGGAGGCTATAAAGCATGAGCTTGAGCTTGGACGGGAGATTCAGGGTAGTTTTCTCCCCAGGGGGCTTCCTGAGATAGATCACTGGGAGATTCATCCTGCTTTCCAACCCGCACGGGAGGTCTCGGGAGATTTTTACGATGTATTCAAGTTGCCGGATGGAAAGATCGTGCTTGTCATCTCAGATGTGTCGGGTAAAGATGTAGGAGCGGCGCTTTTCATGGCACTTATAAATACCCTGATCAGGGCTCTTACAGAGCAGGCTTTATCCGGTGCGACACATCCCCTGGATGCTGTAAACCTGACAAACAAGTATGTGATAAATCATCACTACGGAAACAACGGCAGATACATGTATGCTACGCTGTTTATGGGGATTCTCGATCCGGAACGCAATGTGATAACCTATGTAAATGCCGGGCATAATCCTCCTGCTGTTGTCAGTGCGCAGGGAGGAGTAAGAAAGTGGATCGAGACGACTGGTCCCGCGGTAGGAATTGTTCCTGACGGGCAGTTTTCGCACAATGAGATTGCGCTTGAACCGGGGGAGATGCTTTTCTGCTACACAGATGGTGTGACTGAGGCCAGGGGTCCTGAAGGGGCGTTTTTCACTAAAAACAAGCTGAATTCTATACTTCAGGTGCCGGTTGGCTCAGCTACTGAGGCTGTAAAGAATGTTGAAGAGGCAGTTAAAGAGCATTGCGCCGGTCAGCCGCCCTACGATGATATAACCATGCTGGCGGTTCGCAGGAAGATTTAATTCTGCCAGAAGAAAATGCATGAGTTTATCCTGATGTAAAGACTTGATTTTCATTCTCTTATGATTAAAAGTAATCGCGATTGCAGGACGCAAAGGGGTAAACGCTTCGCGTTTTTCTCATGCTTGTGCTCAGGCGAAAAGTGGTTTTTGGTTAGACTGAAGTAAAATGATATGAGACGAAAAGAGGGGTACCAGTTTAACACAAAATATGCTGCTTACCGTAAGGAATGAAAAACCTGTTTCAGGGGTGATTCCAGAGGCTTTTTATAAAACAATCAGCCTGGATGAGGCCTGTCTTTCATCACACTATCAACCGATATTTTCTGTCAAGAGATAAATTGGATTTCCAATCCTGAATCGGCATGAACTATATATATGGATGCCGTAACTAAGTAATAATATAGAATCTATTTAAATAATAAGACTTTGAGGTTAATATGTTCAGTAAGTCTTTTAAGTGTTTTATTGCTGGTGCTCTTTTTGCCGGGTACAGTTTCGGGCAGCTTACAACTGACCCTCTTCCTTACGCTCCCATTGCCAATCCTCTGCCTGATACCATGGATCAGCTTTACAGGGATTCTGTGAATCTGAAAATCTCCAGGGTCCGGGTAAATCAGGCCGGATATCGTCCCCAGGATACAAAATACTTCTATTATGTAGCGAGTGGATCTGCATCATCTTTTCAGGTTATCGATGGTTCAAATAATGTGGCAGCGACCGGTACTATGACCAATACCGGTAAGCAAACAGCAGGGCAGTTAGAGATCAGAGCATCCAATAACGCGCAGCTTGTCAGCGGAGGAGATACCCGCTATATCATGACCAGTCCGGAGGTTTCCGGGACAATATTCGAAGGTATTATTCCAGATCTCCCTCCGGGGAAATACAGGGTGGTAGTCGGCACAGATACATCGGCGGAGTTTTTAATCGATGAGCAGATTTACAGTTGGGTTCGTGATGCGCTGCTGAAGTTTTATGGTGCAAACCGGTGTGGCGATTCACAGTCCTGGCTTCACGGAGCCTGTCATCTTCAGGATGCTGTTACGGGGGGGTGGCATGACTGCGGGGATCACCTGAAAGAGGGTGCGACAATGAGCTACACTGCGGCTGTCCTGGGTCTGGCGGCTGCAGCATTTTCTGACCGCGATGCGGATGTATACAGTGCTAATCAGGGTATTACACTTGTTACTGATGGAATTCCGGATATTTTGTACGAAGCGAAGCATGGAGCCGATTTTGTTCTTCGTTCGTTCGATCTGGCAGGTGGTCAGCCGGCCAAAATGATTACTTCAGTGGGAAGTTTCCAAAATGATCACATGTGGTGGGGTCAACCTGAAAACCAGGACAAGATGCCGATGCTCCGGGGAGGTCCTCCTCGTGAAGCCAGAAATCACCCGACAACTGACTATCTTGGAAAGTATACTGCTAATCTGGCATTTGTTTCAAAGATGTTTCGTCCGTACGATGCGGCTTATGCAGACAGGTGTCTTGCTGCAGCAAAAGCTATTTATGAATTTACAAAAACCAGGCTGGATAAAACAGATACTCCTGCTTACAATGGTGAGACAAAACTGGATGATGATATAGCTTTTGCCTGTCTTGGGTTGCTCTGGGCAACCGGTGAGCGGAAATATCTTGATGAACTTTGTTATGACAAGACAATAGGTGCCAAAGCTTCAGCAAATAACGTCAAACTGTTCCAGGGAGGATGGTTTACAAATAATGATCCTGTGTTTTACCATGGTACCGCAAACACCGACTGGGCATCATCACATGCGCATGTCCTCTGGGGGTTTTTCAAGCTGGTACTCGATGATACCTCGTTTTGCCAGCAGCTTGGTCTGTCAGAAAATGAGCGTCTTGGTCTGATAGAAAAAACCGTCTATAATCTGATGGCAAATCTTGGTTCAGTTGCAAAGCA
>DAOTAZ010000009.1:0-18968 GCA_035382965.1 Chitinispirillaceae bacterium
AAGGGTCCTGTTTTAACTGCAAACAGAAACAACACTGCAGTGAGTTCAGAGCAATACGCAGCGGGGGGGCTTCCGGAGTGGTTTCTTTTGGCGGAGATGAGAATTTTATTTGCGACCGGTATACTCCGGCTCAGGCACAGGCAAAAAGCATGTCAGATAAACAGATTAAATCACTCCTGAAAAATGTAAAAAAAGGGTATTGAATAGTAACATTGTCATAAGAAGTGCATCCGGTAAGGAGTTGTAATGGAAAAAACACCTTTAGAGCTTTACGAAACTGCCTACAAGCTTCACTATGTCGAAAACCGCATTGCTGAAGCGGTAAAGTACTATGAGGCGCTTGTAAAAGAGTTTCCGGATTCTGACGAATGCGGTTATGCTGCTATTCAGCTTCAAAAAATAAAGGCCAGTGATATTGCGGAAGATTTGAAGGTAAGCTCGAAGAGCGGGCCCGCATCGACAATAGCCATAATTCTCAGCCTTTTATCGCTTGTTTTCAGCGGTTTGACAGCTTACTATTTCTACAAGCAGGAAAAGTTGGAATCTGTCCGCGCCAGACTGACCGTAAACGCTCTGGGGAAAATGTTTAGAGGTGAACATGAAGAAGCTCTTAAAAATCTGACTGAGCTGAAGATTCTTGCAAAAAACGATATCATGCCTTTTGAGCTTTCAGCCGATATTTACCGAAAAATGAAGCAATATGATAAGGCTCGTTCCGAGTACGAGATATTCTACAAGCTCAATCCTGGATTGCAGCCAACCGAAGATCAATTGCAAAAAATGAAACAGGATGAAATAGATGCTTCAAATGCCAGGAGACAGCCACCTCCCCCACCGGTCCAGGTGGTAGAGAATGTGAGCGAAAAACCGGAACCCGAAAAAGCAGCTGCGGCTCCTAAAAAACCGGCAGTCCAACCACCAAAACCAAAAGCTGCTGTCAAGAAACAGCCGGCCAGTGAACAGAAAAAGATCAAAAGCCTTTTTCTTGTAGATCCGGACAGTATCTCTTACTTTTAACATTTGATCTTTATTTTAAATGAGAAAAGGGATTTTGAGATAATGTTAATTCCGGATTACCTGATATAAAAAGGAAAAGCTGATGCAGGCTTTAAAAGTTGTAGAAGAGAAAGTTCGCCAGGGCTATGTGCTTGATGAGCGCAAGAAGTGGGTTTTGCTTTCTGAAAAGATATCAAAAGGAAAAGAGTTCCTGAAGCACATTGAATCGGGTGAAATCCTTCTTAATGGTGAATGGCTGTCAATAGCAGAAGTCAAAAAACGCAGGAATAAGATACAGGCAGAAAACTCTTCGCCTGCAGGAAAAGCTTCACAGGAAAAAAAACCTGCTGATACTTCAGATGTCATTTCTGCAACAGTTAACAAGAGTGAAGAAAGTAAATCTGATCAGTCACAAGCTGACTTTCCGCCTGAAACAATATTTGTTGCATCTGAGCCTGAACCTTCTCCATCAGTAAATCATGAACCTGAACCAGACTACCCGCCGGAAACAGTATACGCGGAAACCGGAACCGATTATCCCCCGGAAACTTCCCTGCTTACAATAGAAGAAGCAGAAGACAGCAGGAATCAGCCACATACTGATGAACCTCAGGTAAAGCAGAATGATCCTCTGTTTAAGCCAAGTGATGCACATATAATGCTGGAGACAATCTCCTTTGACCACAGTATTATACAGGCTGCACAGGAGGCAATTAAAAAGAAGGAAGAGGAATCTAAAACTGTACAAACCAATAAACCCGATGATCTGGACAGTGATTGGGAAATCTCCCGGACAAAGAGGAAAAAAGCTGTTTTCTGGGGTACAGTTATTACTATTGTTTCCGCTGCTGCAGCCGCAGTTGTTTTAATCAATATTCTTTAAAATAAAGTCAGCGATCAGAGGAATCTGGATCTGACGATTAAAGAGGCGGCAAACTCTCCTGTTTCCTTCTTTCCCCATCTGTTGAATAAGAGAGGGATTTTTCACAAACTGCTCCATCGCATCGGCAAGAGCATCAATATTACCGTTTTCCACAAGAATTCCACTTTTACCGTTCTCAATTATTTCAGGAAGCCCGCCGCTGATAAATCCAATCACCGGCAGGAATGCACTCTGTGCTTCAGCGGCTGCACGCCCGAAAGGTTCACGATCAGATGCCATACAGAGGACATCATGGTTTACAAGCACATCCTGCGGCCTGTTTGTATGCGGCATCATTTTTACAACATCACTTAATCCTTTTGATTCAATCTGCATATTGAGCTGATCCCTGTAGCCTTCTTTCCAATAAAGGGTACTTCCGACAATACTGAGAGTTCCGGCATCAGAACGGTATTTGTCAAATACAATTGAAAATGCATCAATAAGCAGGTGACAACCTTTCCATGGAACGATTCTGCCCAGATACAAAAACCTTGGAGGACCCTTTACTGGAATTCTGGCCGGGTAAATCTGAATTCCATTATAAATCAAGACAGATTTTTCAGAAACACGTCCTGGAAGAGAGTCTTTTACAGCACCTGAAATCGCTATCGCTGCAGCATTCTTTCGGGGGAAAAGAACACTGTAAATGTGGCCGGGCAGAGAGCCGCGGTCAAATATCTCTCTTATATGGTAAATTGTTGGTTTTCTGTATCCCAGTGCGGCGATTATAAACAGGGCAATGTGAGATTTTGGCACATTTGCATGGATAAGATCCGGGTTGATTTTCTCAATTTCCCGCCGGAGCCGCAAAACATAAACAATAAACCGGAAAATCTCCTTCCACTGTCTCAGAGCTGTTTTAAGGAGACCTTTTCTTCTGATTTCACCTACATTTCCTTTACATGGAATAACCCTGCATGAGACACCCATTCCGGAACAGCGCTCTATCAGCGGGCCATCCTCAGAACTGATCAGGAACACATCTGCCCTGGACACCATTTCCTGTAGTATGTCAATAAGAGACAGTTCCGCACCGCCAAGCATCCGGGCCCAATGATTAAGAAACAAAATTCTCTTCTGCTTTTTATTTCCAGGCATAGTGTTTTTCCAGACGTAATGCCGCATTTCTTACAAGCTTTTCCCGAAGTGAAGCATTCTTAAAAAGGTTTACAACTGCATCACATATTTCACCGGGATTATCGGGACTTACCAGAATCCCGCACTCACCCTCAGACAGTACCTCAGGAATCGCACCTGTCCGTGTGGCAATGATGGGCAAATTATATGACATAGCTTCCAGAAGGACGATACCAAACCCCTCTACACCATCACTGGTTTCAAGCGATGGAAATATAAAGATATCGGAAGAGGAGTACAGATCAGCCAGTTGCATATCAGTAAGACCGGTTCTGATAGAGATACGGTTCTGGAGATTTTTACTGATGATCAGGGATTTCAGATGTTTGTACATTGGACCCGATCCGGCAATTGTAAGATGCCATTTCAGGTTTTCCGGAAGCATCTCAGTTGCACTTATCAGAACAGTGTGTCCCTTATGGGGAATCAGCCTCCCGACAGTGAGTAAATTTATACCCGATTCTGAAAGCGTTTTACAATGCCGGTGAAAGTCTGCAGTCATCTTGATTCTTGGCGGCTCATGAATAAAACTGCCGGATATTCCTGCTTTTTGGAGTATAGAAAGAGTATAACCGCTGAGATAATGGATTTTTTCAGCTCTATTGAGAATTTTACGGAAAAGAATCTTCCGGAAACCACCTTTCTCCAGGGGAAAAAGTTCTTTTCCATAACAGTAAACCGAGTATTCTATAGGCTTTATAAAAGATAATAGAAATGGAACTAAAGCAGCATAGATATTACCGGCTTCAATACTGATGTTTCCCTTTTTTTCCCTGAGGATCAGGGCCAGTTTAGTGAACAGAGGTATGAGAGAAAATTTCTTGTTCAGAGAAGAGAAAAATGCTGATACGTACAAGACTTTACAGGAAAGAGAATTGTCAGTACTCCTGGGCATAGAACTGCAGCCAACAATGACAAGATCATCACTGGAATAGCTATATCTTGTGATATTATGCAGGTATTTTTGAATTCCGCCGTATTCCGGCGGGAAATCAATTGTAACAAGCAGTTTCATCTTCTATCAGCCTGGCAGAGGATCTCTGCTGGTATTCGAGTTTGATAAGGACCCCGTTCCAGAACCAGAAGTATACATCTCCCGGGAAGGAGTGAATATGCGTTCCGGTAATATTGATAATTGCAAATACAATATTCATTACTGTGATTCCTCTGGCAAGAGATCTTATTTCATGAGAATCAGATTTGTCGATAAGAGAAAAGCCTTTGATTATTACAAAGATCACAAGAAAAGTAATGAAGATCGCACCCGGGTACCCGAATTCAGCCAGATATGTTACATAAAGGGAATCGGCATTGAGAGTTCCTACTCCTCTTCCAAATACTGCCATTATCGGATCAAATGACAGGATGAAAAGATATTTCCATAATGCGACTCTGGAAAGTAAAGAGTGTTCTTCAAAAGGATTTGAAATGGCAGATGCTCTTTCAGTTACAAGCAGATCTGCATACTGAGGAGTCAATCCTCCGCCCAGGAACTTAAATATCGATTGCAGACCAAGTCCCGACTGGCTGTGTAATTCCATTACCTGAGTCAGTGCAAAGACAGCAAGCAGCGAGGCAAGTATCCCTACTCGTGCGCGTGTAGTTTTAAACTGGATTACAAATATCCATAGAAACAGTGAAACCAGAATTCCTATCCAGTTGGACCGTACAGAGGTGATCAGAGCGCCATAGAAGAACAGGAGGAGAAAAGGAAAAAGAAAAACCTTCCCGATTTTTATGCCTCCCCAGTTGCTCAATACAATAATACTGATTATACCTATCTGCATGTAATCTGCAAAAGCGGCAGGAGACTGGAAAAAAGAGAATGGCCGTGCAATACCTTTAATAAAAAGAGTGCTGAAATTGATGGAAGAGAACCAGATACGCTCAGCCTCGTTATATCCAAAGATGAGTTGCTTTAGTCCATAAAGCGCTGCAAAAATAGCTATCCAGAAAGACAGAAGCCAGATTCTCTTAAGCAAATTAGTGTTACCTGCGAAATAAGATCCTATAAAGAATAACAGAACAGAGGGACCATAAAGACGAAAACGCAAAATTGCATCGGTAACCGGGAGAATATTGAAAAAGAAAGTACGCAGAATGAGATATAAGAAGTAAATAATCACAATGTTGTTAAAAGTTCTGTTTACATTATGACTATCCTTACGGGCCCGAAATTCGAAATACAAACCAATTATTATGAATGTTATTATCAGATCACCAATGATAATCAGCGGGTCAGCTAAAGGACGGGCATATTGAAGGTAATATAGACGCCTGAAAAACGGGACGAATGGCATAATCAAAAACAGAAGGTAGATTCCAAAAACAGGATGGCGGAGAACAGGGTAGAAAAAAGCGATACCAAAAATAATAACAAGGTCTCTCTGTGCCGGGACATTGAACATTTTCTCGGCAATAAAGTGTCCCAGAAGAGCAATGGCGGCAACAGCAGCAATCCGCGCAAGTCTGGAAGTTGATGGAAGGGAAAAAACTCTGCGCATTATCTGTAAAGGCTTTCATCCAGGCTTTGGCCTGATCTTTCAGTAATTATAGTACCAAAGCGTAACGTGAGTCAATAATTGAGCAAATTATTGTCTTTTTTCCGTTCAATAGAAAAGATCCGGATTTGCTTTATCCGTATATTGATCCTAAGATCAAAATTGATAACTGATCTGCCAGTTAACTGCTTCTCCCGGCATAAGAATGGAGTCATAAAACGGTTCAACAGAAAAAGTCCGGGAATTTCCCCAGACAGGCATGGATGACAGAGCATATTCACAAGACACTTCAACCTGCCCGGCTTCAGGATGAAAGATGGTAATTTTCACCGGTCCACCAGTTTTGATGTTCATCCGCTGAAAACAACCCCTTTCCCATTCATAATCCTTGTGCCTGCAGATAACATGCTGAGGATTCAGATAAAAACCTTTATTCTGAGGCACATCAACCGGAACAGAAATTTTACAGCAAGAGAAGTCCGGATTCAGTGGAAAAAACGGATGAGCAAACCAACGAAGAGGTAAAGGACAATTACCTGTGTTTTTCAAACCTGATCTGGAACAGACAAGACGATTTATCAGAGAAACAGTCCTTTCCAGATGTAATCCGAACTCCTCAGGAAACTCTCCTGAGCGGGATGTAAGACAGAATTTCTGGTCTGTTTCCATACAGACAGCATTTTCGCTGACAGAAGTATTCCAGGAACAAAATTTCACCACTTCCGGATTGTTTCTTACATGGAAAGGATGTATCGGGCTTGTTTTACGCACCATCCCGACCCCGATAACAAGTACTTCTTCTCCAACCGGAACACTATCAGCACCCGGAGCCGTTTCAAACACTTCCGGAGCCCCCTGACCATCAAACCTTTCAGGCTCCGGATGGGGATACTGAGGGCCTGAAAGAAGATTAACGCCCCCAGGACCGCTGATCTGCCATATATAACCACCAGTGCAATATCTTGATCCCAGGCGGTCACGGTCAGAAACCGGATCCAGAACGGAAACCTTCAATTGTTGATTTTCCAGAAAAAACATGGTTCCGGTTTTCCAGAATCTTATTTACCAACGCGAATTTCCTGCCATATCTTATTGTAAAGCTCCAGGTTTTCCCCGAGATCTTCTTTCAATTCAGAATTGGCAAGATCCTCGATATTGTAATTTGGAGTTTTAGTGCGATACTGTCTTGCAGCAGTATTGATTGAAGGCATCATCAGGAAATCTGCTATCTGGGCGTAGATTTCCGGTTCATGAATAAAATTTATAAACTGTAAGGCAAGATCTTTGTTTTTCGCGCCTTTAAGGATAACCATGTTATCCATGTACATCGGGCCACCTTCCACAGGTATGAAAAAATCAACATCTTCCCGCATCGATGGATCGAGCTCAAGAAAGACATTTTCTGAATAACCATGCACACCCCAGAACTCCCCTGCAGCAAAACCTTTCCCGAAAGCTTCAGCATCAAACTTAACTATGTTCTCTCTCCATTTCATTACAAGCTCTTTTGCCTGCATCAGTT
Source organism: Chitinispirillaceae bacterium (assembly GCA_035382965.1). GTDB lineage: Bacteria > Fibrobacterota > Chitinivibrionia > Chitinivibrionales > Chitinispirillaceae > JAAYIG01. Next base: position 7,082 of record DAOTAZ010000009.1, read on the forward strand.
CTGAGGGATTGATTGAATTAACCGAATACCCCAGGGATTTAAGCGCCGCACCCATAACTTCTCTCATATCATCGAGCAGGGTCAGTTTTCCCTTGAGATCGCTTCTTTCAAAGAGCTTCCAACTGGTCTGATACTCTCCTACCTTCTTTTTGTTGACAGAGACTCCCGCTGCTCCCATCATAAACGGGACACTGAACCGGCAGCCCGGATCAAAATTGATTTTTGATATAGCAGCAGAATCCAGGTTTTTGAGATTCGGAATTTTGGACCAGTCGATCGGTTCGAGCATGTTTTCCCTGATCATTATGGAAACGTAATCGCCGGAAGGGAAAACCATATCATAACCGGTTCCTCCGGCCTTCAGTTTGGCAAACATCTCTTCATTCGACGCGTACATGTCATAGACAACAGAGACATTATTACGCTTCTCGAATTCCCTGATCACCTGATCGGGTATGTAATATGTCCAGTTATAGATGTAAAGTTTGGGCTTTCCCGACCCGCACCCGCTCAACAGCATAAACGCTGATATCAGCAAAAAAACCGCAATTCGTTTCATTTTCAGGCTCCTTTATCTTTGGACGAGGTATTTGGCAAAGTTCCTGGTTGACACAGCCAGAACAATGGTTCCGGCAATAATAGTAACCGAAAGGGCATTTATTACAGGGGAAACACCGAAGCGGATCATGCTGTATACGTGAAGAGGCAAAGTTGATGATCCCGGGCCCGCAACAAAAAAGGTGATAACAAAATCTTCCAGAGAAAGAGTAACTGCCATCAGAAAACCTGACAGGATTCCAGGAAAAGAAACAGGGATAATTACTTTCAACAAGGCATCGATCTCTCTGGCTCCCAGATCATAAGCAGCTTCTATTATCGAAAAATCAAATTCCTCCAGCCTTGCCATAACCAGAAGAAGAACAAAAGGAATGTTGAAAGTGGTGTGGGCCAGAAAGATGGTAAACAGGCTGAGATGAAGTTTAATACCGGCAAAGAAAATAAGCAGGGAAACACCAATGATTATTTCAGGAAGAATGAGAGGAAGAAAAGTCGCTACCTGAAGAATTCTTTTAAAACGGAAATTATACCAGTGAATACCGATTGCTCCAAGGGTTCCAATAATGGTGGAGAGTGTAGCAGAAGAAGCGGCAACAATCAGGCTGTTTAAAAATGAATTCCACAGTGATCTGGAATTAAAAAACAGTTCCTGGTACCACCTAAGTGAGAAACCGCTCCATGACATAGTTTTCGACTCATTAAAAGAGAAGACAACCAGGATCAAAAGCGGCATGTAAAAAAATGTCAGTACAAGAGAAAACATTACAGGTGAAAAAACACTTTTACGCGACATTCCCGGCCAGCCTTTCCTCCTGCTTTTCCTCATTTTTTACTGCAAAGGCATTTCTGTTGAGGCGCATGAAGAGAATTACCCCGACGGTGGTAACAACTGTGAGCACAACCGATATCGAGGAAGCAAGCGGCCAGTTTCTGGTAACTGTCAATTCACGGGCGATGATGTTTCCAATCATCAGCGAATCGCTTCCTCCCAGAATCTGCGGGATTGCGTAAGAACCGAAAGATGGGATAAAAGTAAAGAGTACTGCAGTAGTGATACCTGCGCGAATGCCGGGGAGCAGTATTTTGAAAACTGCCTGCCTTTTTGTGGCTCCCAGGTCTCTTGCCGCTTCTAACAGCGAGAAGTCGAATTTTTCAATAGTCTAGTAGAGAGGCAGAATCGCGAAAGGCAGATAAGTATAAGCTGTTACCAGTATGACCGCGTATTTGTTGTAAAGAAACTGCACATTGTGATCGATAAGCCCGATAGAAAGGAGAAAATGGTTGAGAAATCCGTTATTGCCCAGAATCGCGATCCAGGAATAGATTCTTATAAGAAAGTTGGTCCAGAAAGGGATGATAATCAGGATCAGGAAAAAGGTTTTATATTTACTTCTGGCAATAAAGTACGATGCAGGCAGTGCCAGAGAGACCATTATAATGGTGGAAACAGCGGCAATATTAAAAGTGGAAAGAGTAACCTTGATAAAAACCGGATTCGAAAGAGCTCTGTAAGCATCGAGGCAGAATTCGTAAAGAACCCCTCCGTAAAGGCCTTTTCGCATGAAACTATAAAGAAAGATTATGGCCAGAGGCGCAATGAAAAAGGATCCTATCCAGGCAGTTACCGGCAAGGCATAAAGCGGACCAGGATTCTTCCTCACCCCTTTTCAACCTCCACTATGTAACTATCTTTACAATTCCACCAGATATACACCTCGTCTTTCCATTTGGCTTCTATCTCATCGGTAAAAAACTTCCTATGCTGCTTGAAAACCCGGAACAAAACAGAATCGGAGATTTTGACGAAGTATTTGCTCTGAAATCCGGTATAAATGATCTCATCAACAATGCCTTTAAGGACATTGACTTCACCATAGAGTTTTTCAGGACTTTCCTTTGTAAGATGAATCTTTTCCGGCCGGATAGTAAGACGGACCCGGTCACCGGGATTTAAATCTTTGCCAAGGTAAACCTTGATATTTCCCAGTTGCTCCACTTCTATCAGAGCGTGCTCAGGATCGGTTTTTTCCAGAACTTTTCCGTTGATGAAATTAGATTCGCCGATAAAATTCGCAACAAAACTGTCTGCCGGGCTTTCATATATCTCAAAAGGCGTTCCGATCTGATGAATCCTGCCCTGGTTCATCACCGCTACTCTGTCAGAAACGCTCAGGGCTTCCTGCTGATCATGAGTCACATAAATAAAGGTGATCCCGATTTTATCGTGGATAGAATCGAGCTCTATAAGCATATGCTGGCGCAGCTTTGCATCAAGGGCTGACAAGGGCTCATCCAGCAGCAATACCCGCGGCTGGTTTATGAGGGCGCGAGCTATAGCCACTCTTTGTTTCTGACCCCCGGATAATTGTGCAGGGAATTTTGCACCCTCACCAGGAAGTTTGACCAGTTCGAGATATTCGTTTACCTGCTGGCGAATGGAGCTCTCTTTTACCTTTTTAAGACGCAGGGGAAAGGCAACATTCTCAAAAACCGTCAAGTGAGGAAAAAGAGCATAGTTCTGAAAGACAGTATTAACGTGCCGCTTATTGGCAGGAAGTGGAATAACATTATTGTCATCCAGAAAAACTGCTCCGGATGAGGGATCTTCAAAACCAGCTATAATTCTTAACAGAGTTGTTTTACCGCAACCGGAAGGACCAAGTAAGGAGAAAAATTCCCCTTTTTTTATTTCAAAGGAAACATCGTTTACTGCTTTGAAATTACCAAAGACCTTACAGACCCTCTCGACTTTTACTGCACTCCCTATCACGGGATTTGCTCCTTGGAATATTATCCCGGCCTTATTCTCTTAACCGGGAGTCAAAAAAATAACATTAGCCATTTTAAGCATAAAAGGACTTTTTTCATGCAGGAAAAATGAAACTTGTAATTAATCAAGAATGGTCAGTCGGTAGTGTAAAATAGATGGTAGTTCCTTTACCAGGTCCTTCTGATTCAGCCCTTATCCATCCTCCATGATGTTCCACAATTCTTTTTGCCAGCGCAAGTCCAACCCCGGTACCTTCTGTGTCTGAATGAAGCTTATTAAATAAGCCGAATATTTTGTCTTTATACCTGGAGTCAAATCCTATTCCATTATCCCGGATAAAAAAAGTAACCTCTTTTCCGCTGCCGGTAAATCCAATATGAATCTCAGGCCGGACTTTATTCGATGTAAATTTGATTGAATTTTCAATAAGATTCTGAAACAGCTCCATCAGTTCACTGCGGAAGCCATGTACATCAGGTAACAAGGGATCTATGGTCACTTTGATATTCCTCTGGACAATCTTTTCCTTGAAAAGATCTGTGGACTGGCGAACTATCTCATTAATATTGACATTTTCCTTTTTTTGAGGAGCTAAGCCGACCCGGTTAAGACTTATAAGATCATTAAGAAGCCGCTGCATAATTTCAGTTGCATGGATTATCTGCATGATATCCTGGTGAAGCATCGATTGTTCACCCCTCTGCGCATTCTCCTCGAGATAACCTAAAAACCCTTTTATGGTGATAAGCGGTTGACGCAGTTCGTGAGAGACAGTATAGATAAATCTTTCCAGATCGGCATTTTTCTTTTCCAGCTCCTTAATCAGCTCCTCTCTCTCATGAGTAGCTTTTTTCTGGGCTGTAACATCTGTAATGATTCCTTCCAGAGCAACAGGGACACCATCTTCGGTAATTATAACATTGCTCTGATGCAGCCATTTGTGTTCACCCGATTTACTTATAATTTGATATTCGAAAAAAGGATCAGTATTACCGATTAAAATCTCCTTCCATCTGATTTCAAAATTCTTCTGCCACCCGGGATCCATCAGTTGTTTGAAAAAAAGAGGTCTTGAATAGAATTCCTGCTGAGTATATCCGGTGACTTCAGTTACCGAGGGGCTGATAAACTCAAATCGTCCATCGGGAAGGGTCAGACGGAATATGATGTCTTTGGCATTTTCTGTCAATCTTTGATATCTTTCTTCGGATTCTCTGAGCTTTGCCATCACCTGTTTCTGTTTAAGGAAATTGTAGATAGCAAATGCCAGCAGTGATGATGCAAAGAGAGCGGCAATAGTATTAAGTATCAGCCGGATTCTGTTCTGGTAAAGCAAAGATGCAAGCAGGCCTTCTCTGGGAGGATAGATAATAATCCTGGCATCATGATTTCCAATAGTAAAATTTACTTCCGATCTATCATCGATAGAATAGGAACTGGAAGTTAAACTGTCCATGTTTTCGGTAAGATCTATTTGAATTCCATCAATGATTATCTCTGCTGCAAACTCTTTTGGAATTGAACCCCGGGCAAGCTGTTTCATCAGAGAGTCAAATCTCATAACTCCCACAACTGCAGTCGAAAAATTTCCCTTTTCCGTACTGTCAGAGAGAATCGGACGGAAAATTGCAAGAAAACTTTCTTTTGATTCAGGAGAAGAGATCAATTCAAACTGATCGGTTGAGAGAGCCTTAAGATGCTTACCAAAACTGATTTCAGAAATCAGAGTGTCTGAAGTATTGGATATATGTGAAAGAATATTTCCGGCCGAATCAACTCTGCTTATTTCACGGTATCCAGGTTCTCTTCCCAGGATTCCCCGTGCATCCTCTTTAAATCTCTGCTCTTTATTATTGTTGTTGGCATCTTCCCAGATTGAAGCAAGATGGTTCAGGTCTTTTCCTCTTTCGTAGATCAAGAGATTCAGTTTGGTGATAATCTGATCTGCAGCAGATCTGGCCTGAGAAGATATAAGACGGCAACTGATCTGTCTTGCCTGATACCACATCCACAGGTTCCCGGCAGACAGTACCAGAAAGACCAGCAGGGGCGGAAGATATGTAAGAAGGTTTTTGTGAATGAAGTTTTTCCGGCGCTGATTCATCAAGACCTGCTGTTAAAAAGGTTAATCCTGCGCCTTCACAAGGGATTAATATTCCAGTTCAGCCAGTAGTTGGCTACACAAAGCATCTCCTTCCGAAACTCCTCAAAGTCCAGCGGTTTTACCAGGTAACTGTTGGCGTTGAAGTAATAAGAGCGCACAATATCCGGTTCTGCCATGGAGCTTGTCAGAATAACTACTGGAATAACCCGAAGATCTTCAGAACTCTTCATCTCTTTTAATACATCAAGCCCGTCGATCTTTGGCAGACGAAGATCCAGCAGTACCAGGCGAGGCCGGGGATTGGATCTGGGACGGGAATACTCCCCTCGTCCAAAAAGATAATCCAAGGCGCTCTCTCCGTCGCTTACATGCACTATTTTGGGTTTTTTATGATACTGGGATAACCCCCTGATAGCCAGAATTGCATGGCTTTCATTATCCTCAACAAGAAGAATTACAGATTCTTCAGTCACATTTGCTCCTGGAAAAAAGAATCTCCTCTGAAGGATTCAGGTACAAAATCAATAACTTTTATAAAAGAATTTCTGCAAATTACAAGCCGAGTTAACATCTTTTCTCAGATCTCAATCCTCTTAATCTGCAGGGAATTAGTGGCACCCTTCACGGGAGTAGTACCACTTACCAGGGCAATCAGGTCATTTTTTTTGACCAATCCTGCTTTCAGGAGCATCTCCTCGGCATCCCGCAAAAGTCCGGGAATATCATTTGCGAATTTAAGGAAAAAGGGAGTGATATTCCAGGCCAGAGAAAGCTGGCGCACTGTCTGAATCTCCGGAGAAAAAGCGTAAAGTGGAGACTGGGGCCTTATTTTGGATAAGTACAGTGCTGTGTCTCCTGATACGGTAAAGATACAGATAGGAATTCTGCCCAGATCGATACTGGCATGAGCAGCAGCTTCACAGACAGCATGTGGAGGATAATCAATTGTGGAAAGATCAAAGTTTTCTTTGTGAGCATAATGGCTTTTTTCTGTTATACAGGCAATCTGAGACATGGTCTGAACCGATTCCACAGGAAAAGCCCCTACTGCGGTTTCTCCCGATAACATTATCGCATCGGTTCCATCTAAAATCGCATTAGCTACATCGGTTGACTCGGCCCTGGTAGGTATCCGGTTGGTAATCATGGATTCCAGCATCTGAGTCGCCACAATCACCAGTTTCCCGGCTCTATTGGCACTGTCTATTAACTTTTTCTGAAGTACTGGAATACCATAGGGGGTGGTTTCAACTCCCAAATCCCCCCTGGCAACCATTATTCCATCACTCGCCTCCAGTATCTCATCTATATTTTCCGCCGCTTCCGGCTTCTCTATTTTAGCAATAATCTTGATATCACTGCGTTTTCTGGCTACAAGCTTCCGGAGATCCTCCATATCTTTTGCATTCCTTACAAAAGAAAGCGCCACAAACTGAATCTCTTTCTCCAGCACATAATCAAGATCGTTGATATCTTTTTGAGTCAGAGATGGAATCCCCAGGTCTATACCGGGAAAATTAACTCCCTTATGTGAAGAATAAGTACCGGTACTTAATGCTGTGCAAAAGATATCTCCGGATTTTTCGACCTGCTCCACTCTTAACCTTATTGCACCATCATTGATAAGAATAAGACTCCCACTTCTGACCTTATGTATTAACCCGGGAAAATCGATAAAAATCGTCCTCTCATCACTTTCCAGCCGCTCAGGAGAAATTCTGACTTGAGATCCCTCCTGAACAGTAAAAGTTCTGTTCCTTTTTGTAACACCGGTTCTTATCTTTGGCCCCTGCAGGTCTGCCAGAATGCCCGGCTCCAGACTAAGCATCTGAGCTTGTTCACGGATCTGCTGAATAGTTACAGAAACTGCTTCCTGAGTACTGTGAGAAAAGTTCAGACGAAAAACATTTGTTCCCGCTAGCAGCAGTTTTCTGATCAAACCGGGGCTGCTGCTTGCAGGGCCTAATGTAGCTACTATTTTTACCTTCTTTTTCATGTGTCCTTCACCTCAGCAGATACCCTGAAATCTGTCTTGTCATTCCGGGATAAACCCCTGATTGCTTTCCTTGCAATGATACACCACTGTGATCCGCAGTATTGAACAGAAAAGATGTCATAGTCAGATTGAGAAAGCCTGTTTAAAGTCTCCTCAAGAGCATGACCTTTCACCTCCACCTTTTTCCATTCCAGGCTGGCTGTCACTTCATCTACTCTTTCGTTCAACTTCTTTAGATGTCTTGTTTACCTTAAAACCAACTCATTTTTTGAAAGCAAAGTTAGGCCCTGAAAAAACAGGGACAAATAAGCGAAGTAATTTAGCGGGAGTTGTCTCTTATCAGGTTTTCCGAGGAATGCTTGGGGAATGAAGGGTGTGTAACCGGGAATTACCTGTTTGGATCCAGGGCGTCCCGTAAACCATCACCAATAAAATTGAATGCCATTACTGCGAGGAAGATGAAAATTCCAGGGATGAGGACCCAGGGGTGATACTGTATATCGGAAACATTCATCGCCGCGCTAAGAAGATTTCCCCAGCTTGCCTGAGGATCCTGGATCCCAAGCCCGATAAGACTCAGGGCTGATTCACCCAGAATGTAAGCCGGTATGGAAAGGGTCATCGATACAATAGCGTAAGAGAGAGTCTGCGGCAGGACGTGCTGAAATATTATACGGAAATCAGAGGCGCCGAGTGCTTTTGCCGCGGCTACAAAATCTCTCTTGCTTATAGATAATGCCATTCCTCTGATCACCCGAGCAAAACCCGCCCATCCTATAAGACTCAGTATAGCTACAATCAGTAGATAAACCTGGGTGGATGACAGTTTCATCGGAAAGGCGCTGCGAAGAGCAAGCATCAGGAAAAAAGAGGGAACCAGCATGAAACATTCAGCAAAACGCATGATCAGCCAGTCAGTTTTTCCTCCGTAGTAACCGGATATGCCTCCTGCCAGAAATCCCAGAAAAGCGGTCAATGCCACACCCAGAAAACCGATTGTAAGGGAGACCCTCGAGCCGTAAACAACACGCGAAAAAAGATCTCTCCCAACCGCATCCGCACCCAGAAGGTAAAACCGGCACCCATCCGCATTGTCTGTTCCGAACAGATGATAACTTGTGGGAATAATACCCCAGAGTTTTACTCTGTCTCCCTTTACAAAAAACCGAACCGGACAGGGTCTGGATTTGTCTTCAATGTAAACCCGTTCATAGTACTCATTGAAACCGTAAGAGTAAGGATACACAAAGGGTCGCAGAGAGAAGCGCCCCTCATGGAAAAAATGGATCCTGCTTGGCGGCTGAAAAGAGTTCTGTCTGTCACCGTTGTCATAATGGTAAGGAGCGATGAACTCGGCAAAGATCATGATAAAGTAAAGCACAAAGAGTACAATCAGACCCGGCCACACAAGCGGATGTCTGAAAAACTTGGCAGCGGCTCTGTTGTTTTTTAAACTCATGCTTTCCTTACCCTCGGATCAACGATAACAAGCAGGATATCAGCGATTAGATTTCCCACAATCAGCATTACACCACCCATAAGCATACTTCCCATGACCAGAAAAGTATCCTGAGCCCTTACCGCAGCCAGCATCAGACTCCCTAATCCGGGCCAGTTTACAATTATCTCCAGAAGCGCGGCACCGCTGAGCAGTGAAGAGAACTCAAAACCGAAAAGCGTGATAAGCGGATTGATCGCATTTCGTAAAGCATGTCTGTAGATCACACGATGCTCAGGAAGACCCTTTGCACGGGCAGTCACTATATACTGTTTTCGAAGCTCCTCGAGCATATTGCCCCTGCTTATTCTCTGCAGGCCAGCCAGAGCGCCGATTGTAAGTATTATCACTGGTAAAATCATGTGGGCGGCCCGATCGAGGAGTTTACCGAAAAAACTCATGTTCTCATAGCCTGGAGAGATCATCCCGCCGATTGGAATAGAAGAGATGAAAGGCAGGTCACGGCCTGCATATACAAGAAACATCAGAAGTAAAGCAAGAAAAAAGCTTGGAAGAGACATGCCGAAATAAGAGATAGCCGACATTATTCTGTCTCCCCAGGAATACTGTTTTACCGCAGCATATATCCCCAGAGGTATGGCTATAAGCCAGGTAAATATAATCGAGAAAAAAGAAAGGATAAAAGTATTAAACAGCCGTTCTGCTATAACTTCGGTCACATTCGCTTCCCTGGAAAATGAGTATCCCAAGTCAAGATGCACCAGTCTCTTGAGCCAATGACCGTACTGGACAAGAATCGGCTTGTCAAAGTGGTATTTTGCCTCGATCTCCTTCACGGTTTCAGCATTTATCCGGGGATCAAACCGGTATTTGGCAAGGATATCACCCGGTGCCAGATCTATAAAAAGAAAGGTAATGAATGACATGAGCAGGAGCTGAGGAATTGAAACCAGCGCCCGCCTTAAGAGTTCATCTCTCATAAAAGTGACTTTATCTCCTGTCCTGGTTAATCTCCGATATAGATATATTCCAGGTTATGAAGCAGTCCCCCGTTAAGGGAAGGATTCAGGTTTTTAAACTTGTTAGAGATACAGTAGATCCGTTCGGGAAGAACCGTGTAGATCAGCGGTAGCTGATCGGAAATGATCTGCTGCCACTCATCATAGATAACTTTACGCTTTGAAACATCAAGCTCTTTCACTCCCACGTCAAAAAGGCTGTCAACCCTTCTCTCCCATTCGGTAGCCGGTTTCTTCTGACGAGGATACCACATGTGAAGTGTACCGGAAGAATGCCAGACATTTCTCCCGAAATGCGGCTCGACACCTCCGGTCAATCCCAGCAGAATGGCATCCCATTCATAAGGAGGATTGCTGATTTTCTGAATCAGGCTGTTGAACTCAAGCTGCTGATAATGGATTTTCATCCCCAGAGCCTCGAGATCCTTACGAATAATTTCAGAAATCCTTGCCCTGACAACATTTCCGCTGTTGGTTACAAACGAGAATTCTACAGTATTTCCATCTTTGTCCTCAAGGTAACCATCCCCGTTTTTGTCGCTGAAACCCTCCATTGCAAGAATCTCTTTTGCCTTCTTCAGATCATAAGGATACTGGGTCGTTTTATCACTGAAGAAATAACCCTCGGATGGTGTCATGGGAGACCACTGGGGATACCCAAGGCCGTTCATTACTATACGAATCATATTCTGTTTATCCAGCGCATGAGCAACAGCTTTCCTGAAATTTACATTGGTAAACCAGGAGAGTTTGACTTTATCGACATACTGTTTTCCGGTAGCAGGGTCTTTGTCAAGAATCTGGTTGAAGAAAAGAAAATTACTCCCCGTAGCCGGACCCAGACGGTAAACAGTGTAAGAACCACTCTTCTCATCTTTTTTAAGACTTGGAAAATCCTCACCTTTGGCAGCCAGATAATCGACTTCACCACGTTTGAACTGAAGAAGCTCTGCATTCTGGTCCGCGACAATAGTATACACTACCCTGTCAAGATATGGGAGCCTGTTTCCGGCACTGTCGGTTCTCCAGTACAGCGGATTTCGTTTGAATACCACTTTCTGCGAAGAAATATAGGAATCAAGAAGAAACGGTCCTGTACCAACAATTGATGATGGAGGAGTCTGTATACTGAGAGCAGTGTTGAATTTGCCGGATTTCACGACTTGATAAAACTTATGTTTCGGCAGAATCTGCTGGGACATGGTCCTGAGAAACGGCGCATAGGGGAAGGGAAGAGTAAATTTGACATTTGAACTATCGATAGCTTTAACCCTGATTCTTTTTCCATCAACAAGGAAAATATCGCGTGCGGAATTGGGATTAATTGCCGGATTGAAGATAAGGTCATTAAAAGTAAACTCGACATCATAGGCGCTGAACGGCACGCTGTCTGACCAGAGTACTCCTGGTCTTATGTGAAAAGTCCACTCAAGCCCGTCATCTGAAACCTGCCATGTATCTGCAAGATTAGGTTCCGGAAGAAGTGTTACCCCGTTAGCCCTCACAAGCCCTTCAAAAAGGAACTCGGTAAATTCAGATGTGGTGTTTTCAGTCGATGTTATAGGATTGAAGGATTTGGGATCAGAAAATGATGAGAGAACAATCTGACCACCCTTTTTTCCAATGGCAGGTACAAATTTTTCCGCTTTTTCCTGTAACTCCTCGTAATTGACTCCAGAGGAAACATCAACAATTTGAATTTTATTTTCAGGGGCACCTTTCTGACAACCCGAAAGGATGATAATCTGAAACAGAAAAAGGGCCAAAGACAAAAAGATTCTCATAGATCTGCTCCCCCGGGAGTTGAACAGTTTTTACTCCCTCCTGAAAAATTGTCAAAATTTATCCAAGAAAAAAAATACCACTTAGCACCGTCTCTGTACACAGAGTGGATTACAACAGAGCACAGTGCGTAAATATGCCTACTTTTCCAGAGCTGCAAGTGCCAGTTCAACTTTTCCAAAAGGAGCACTTACCTGAA
>DAOTAZ010000009.1:18978-24625 GCA_035382965.1 Chitinispirillaceae bacterium
CGTTCACCCGTGAGCTGATGGCCTGGATAATCTCCCTGGCTATCTCTGTTCCCATCTTTGCACCATCTTCCCTGGTTGTGCACTTTTTAAGCCGCTCAAGTATAGATGGTGTCACAACAACCCCGGGGACCTCATTATTCATGAATTCAGCATTTTTAAAACTTGTAAGAGGCCACACACCGGCAACTATGGGGATCTGTCTGATCCCTTGAATTCTGTCAAGAAAGCGGAAAAGTGCGTCGACGTCGAATACTGGTTGAGTAATCACAAACTCCGCCCCGGCATCTACCTTTTGTTTGTAACGCTCCAGCTCCCTGTCAGGATCGACAGCACAGGGGTTTGCCCCAACACCGATAAAAATGCTGGTAGGAGGATTGACAGGATTGCCACCGATATCCTGACCGTGATTCATGTTTGTGACTGCCTGAGTAAGTCCGATCGAATCGACATCAAAAACACCTGTGGCATCCGGATAATCTCCCAGTTTGGGTGGATCACCAGTTATAATCAGAAGATTTCTGATTCCTGCCGCACAGGCACCAAGTAAATCTGCCTGCATACCGATAAGATTGCGGTCTCTGCAGCAATAATGAAGTATGGGTTCAATATTGACTTCCCGCAACATCGCTATAGCCGTGATCATCGGTGAAACACGGGTACTTGCCCGCGGCCCGTCTGGAATATTGATTGCATCAACTCCCTTTTCAGCACACATCCTTGCCTTTTCAAGCACACCGCTCATGTCAATGGAACGGGGTGGAAGAAGTTCAACAGATGTTACTTTCTGTCCGGAAAGCAGCTTTTTAGCGAATTGGGATTTCTCTATCGGCTCAGTCACCTTCACCTGAACCGTGTCTTCACGATGCGTTTTCACCTGGATATGCTTCTTAACCCCGCTCATCGTTTTAACCGCCCTGCTCATCATCTTTATATGAGCGGCAGTCGTCCCACAGCATCCACCTACTCCCCTTGCACCAAGCTCGATGAACCGCATGGCATAGGTAGTAAAATATTCAGGACTGGTCAGATAAAGCATGCGCCCGTTTACATCTTTCGGCATTCCAGCGTTGGGCATGACAATAAAGGGTTTATTAGATCTGGAAATGACACTCTCAAGGGTGCTGAATGCACCTGCCGGCCCTGTTCCGCAGTTTATTCCGATAGCCTGAACTCTGCTGTGCTGATCAAGAGAGTCCACAATGACTTCTGCAGGTGTACCGGTCAGAGTAAGACCCTCATCAGTAACAGTAAATGAGGCGATAAGAGGAACATCGAAACCCTCCGCAGCCTTCAGCGCCAGGTTCAACTCATCGAGTTTTGAAAAAGTCTCCAGTATTATACCGTCAACACCTGCATTTACAAGGGAGGTGATCTGCTCTCTGAAGGCGTTCTCGACTTCACTTATACTCGATGGCTGCAATGTTTCTGAAGCACGCGTACAGGGGCCTACAGAACCGATAACATAAATGTCCTCACCAGCAACACTTCTGGCTATTTTGACTGCGGCAGTATTGATCTCGTCTACTTTGGTAGCAAGTCCAAAGGCTGCCAGCTTGATACGGTTTGCCCCGAATGTATTAGTTTCGATCACATCCGCTCCAGCTTCCACATACTCACTGTGGATCGTCCGGATCAATTTGCTGTTCGACAAATTGAGTTCATCAAAACAGGTGTTGATAAAAACTCCGCGATCGTATATTGTCGTACCCATGGCTCCATCGAAAATAAGCGGGGTCGCGGTCATTCTGGAAATAAGATCAACCAATTTGCAATCCTTTGTTAAAACGGAATACGTACAGACTTACTTAAAATACCATTTTTTTTGAATGCAGGGGCACCTTTTACCCCGACTGTAAGATTATCTCCCCTTGCCCGGGGTCCAGATCAGCCTGATGCTGTCGAGATCAACGGAAGCACTGGAAACTGCTTCGTAAAGCCGGGTCAGTTCTTCTGAAGCCATTTCGATCTCATCCTGCGACACGGATCCATTTGTTTTCCTCAAAGATTCAAGACGCTCCACTTCAGCACCGAGAACCCTTTTTACATTCTCAAGTGCCTTTTTAATTACAGTTTTACTCTTTTCCTCCGCTAATTTTCTTGAATACTCAAGCATTGAGGGAATAAGTGTCTGCCTGATTTCCGCTTTGTGTATAAGAGGAAAAGAGGGAAGATCATCAAGAGATTTATTCCAGTTTTCTCCCAGAAGATCTGTACGGTCCTGATACTTATTATCAACCATCACACGGATGACAGCAGGAGGAAGAAACCGGCTTACAAAGAGCGATTGAGATGCTACACAATTAATGGTAAAAACACATTCCAGAAAAAGTCCTGGGTTCGGATAATTTTTATTTACCGCATAACAGGCATTTCCCGATTCGGAACCTAAAAGCAGATCGATTCCCCCAGTGACAGCAGGATGATCTATTGTCAGGAATTCATAATCCTCCCTGCCAAGCGCCTTCTCTCTGTTGAATGTAATAATTGACCTTGCGGAAGAAAGCCCCGGAAACGACTCATCAAGCTGTGACTCAGAGAGAAGCCTCCAGGTATCTTCCTGAAACTCCTCCACCAGTATGCCTCTTGCCTTGAAAAGTCTCTTCATTAGAGATTTCAGATTCTGATCTTTGTCAAGCGACTTTATTGCATTTACCAGCCTCGAGGCCTCCCAGGGCCTAAAGGAATGCTGTTCAAGAAGCCGGTCTCTTCCTTCACTGAGCCTGAGGGAAATTTCCTCAACAGTTTTCCGGGTACGGATAATCAGATCCTCCATACCCTCAAAATTCCTGAAGCGGTTTTCATTGATGATGGAACTTATCTCCCTGTAGTACTGCTCAAATGTTTCCTGAGCGGCAGGAACTGTATTCATAAATATACCAAGTCCCCAGTGAAACCATTGCGCAAGAAACTCATCAGGCGTCTCTCTAATAACCGGCAGATGAATAATGATTTTGTTTTTCTGCCCGATCCTGTCAAGCCGGCCGATCCTCTGCTCCACAAGTTCAGGGCTGAAGGGGAGATCAAATAGAACCAGATGATGAGAGAATTGAAAATTTCTTCCCTCACTGCCAATTTCTGAACAGATAAGAATTCTTGCCCCATCCTCCTCAGAAAACCAGGCGGCATTTCTATCCCTTTGCAGAAGAGTAAGATCCTCATGAAAGAGGGCAACATTGACTTTTATAAGCCTGAGCAGTTCCTCCTGAATCCCGGCTGCAATGTGCTTACTTCTGCAAATTACCAGTATCTTTTCCTCACCTGTTGTTCTCAGCAGGTCTGCAATATAACCTATCCTTGGGTCATTACTAGAGATTTTCCTGGAGCCTCTTCGCGGAAGATCCTCAAAAAAAGTCTCCGTAACATTTTTCTTTACAGTCTCATCAGCCTCAAGCTCTGTAATTACCACTTCACGCTCAGGAAAACCACCTATCGCCGCACGAGTATTCCGGAAAAGTGCACGGCCGATCCCAAGGTGGTCGATAATCTTTGCAACAAGCTCCCTGCGGTCTTCAGATGAAAGGTTCTGTAAATCCTTCAGAGATAATCCAGGTAATGAAAGGAGCTCTTTCAGGTAAGTTATTTCTTCTTCCCCCAAAGGCTTACCATCAAGAATTCGACCGGTAATCTCAGCCGCTTCTTTGTGACGACCGGTTTCCCTGCAAAAAACCTGGAAATCGGAGTATCGGGATTTGTCAAGGAGTCTGAGTCTTTCAAAATGATTGCGTTCTCCAAAATGAAGCGGTGTGGCAGTTAGAAGAAATACATCGCCGGACTTGGATGAGAGTGCTTCGATTGCGGAAAACTGCGGTGTTCCCTGCACCAGATGATGTGCTTCATCCACTATGAGAAGATCCCAGTTTCTGGAAACCGCAGATGCAAGGAGATCTTGATTGTAAACGATGGTGTTAAGCCCTGTCAAGGCCAGAGAAACATTGGAAAAAGATTCCTCACCGCCTTCTGTCCCCGGGTTGATAATCGAGAAGAGCAGGTTGAACTTTCTCAACAACTCGACGAACCACACATTGATCATCGGTTCAGGTACAACAATCAGTACCTGTGAAATCCTTCCGCTGATAATGAGCCTGTGGAGAATAAGACATGCTTCTATCGTTTTCCCCAGTCCAACCTCATCGGCAAGCATTACCCTTCTTATAAACCGGGAGGAAACTTCGTGTGCAATGTAAAGCTGATGAGGCACCAGTTCAATTCTTCCTCCGGCAAAACCGCGAATCGGAGACGAGGAGATTGAAAAACGCAGATCAAGAATATCGGATCTGAGATGAAAATCCTGATTACTGTCGGGATGACCGGCCAGCAGACGATCCAGAGGAGCAGAAATGATGTTTGATCCACTCAATTGAGTTTCTGAAACCAAACCGCAATCTGTTAAGTAAGCTACAACGTTTTCAGAGCTATCTACTGATTTGACAGTACATGATCTCCCGTCAGCACAGCGGATCGTATCTCCGGGTTTGAATATTATTCTACGTAAAGGAGCCGTTTCTCTGGAATAAACTCTTCTGGTCGCCCCATCATGAAAAGAGATCGTAACCCGTTTCAAATCAACCGATTCAACAACCCCCAGACCGAGGTCGGGTTCCATTTCACTTATCCATCTCTGACCTGCAGCAAAAAGATTTCTGCTTTTTTCCTTTTTAATCACTTATACTCCAAAGATTGTTGAATCAGTTTTATTTCAGTCAGTTCCTCTTCACTCCAATCCTGCCTTATCCAGGAAAGTGAGAGTTTCTTTACAAAACCGTTCATCAGAAATTCAGCAAGTTTGTCCTCTGAAAGATTTTGCTGTAACTCATCAATGCAGGTGCATTTATTCTGCAACAGACGTACCTGGGTTTCCTGCTGTCTCTCTGAAATATTAAGGTATAAAGGCAGTCTTCTGAAATATCCGGTCAAGGGAATCGACCCGTGCTGAAGAACCCCGTTTGTTGTGCGGCGCTGCGCAGAACCGACCAGTTTTTTTCCATTAACCATTATTTCATCCCTGTTTGGAGCCAGGAAACAGGGGAGTTTTATCTCACGTTTGACCTCAAGGAGCTGATCGTAGGAGTCATGACTTTGACAAGTAATACCAGCCTGATTAAGCCCCTTTATAAGACAATCAGTGATAATACTGTTGCTTTCCTGAACGGTTGAACCCATTAGGCGCATTGAATTGGGGAAGACACAGGAATAGGTAAGATCTTCAAAATGCATGACTGCTCTTCCTCCGGTAGGACGTTTGATCCATGACACGTTGTCTCGGGAGAGGGCATCCATGTTGAGTATTTGCGAGGGATCCTGCATGTAACCAACGGTGATGGAAGGAGGGTTCCAGGAGTAGAAGCGGATAGAGATAAGGTTTTTTTGCGAGCACTTTCTAAGGAGAAAGAGATCGGCGGCCATATTGAAGGCTGGGGAGTTTTGATTGTCGAAGATGAATCTTATCATTGGACGAGGACCAAAGGATGTTTAAAGGAACGGGTGTTGAGGAAAAATAGTTAAAATTTTTGTGGGAGGGGGAATTTGGATTTAGCCCGGAGATGGCCATTTCCTCAGAGATGAATTATGAACTAATAATTGAGTCACATTTTCATCGAGAGTGCTGAAAAATTTGTGTAAACCTCAGAATAGTTGGTGTATGGATTAT
>DAOTAZ010000010.1:0-13635 GCA_035382965.1 Chitinispirillaceae bacterium
AATGACGAAACCGCGCCTGTGATTTACAGTATAATGGAGCTGAGTGTCTCAGGAAAAGACACGGTGATGTTCTGCAAATACAACCGCAAAGAAAAGGGATGGGGTATTATGCTGGAGGATATTCCAAACAGCATCTCTTTTGCCACAGGCGGTTACATTTATATGACTTTCGGGTCAAACACAATAAAGGCGTATCTGGATACATTGGGAGATTCAGTTGTGCAGCGTAATCCCTCTCCTGCAATTGATCGGAGCAAGTTTGAGCGGAGGATGACACCGGTAGAATACGGGATCGATATGCCTGCCATGATTACTGATATTTTCTTTACAAAGAGAGATGAAACCTCCGGTTATCTCTGGATAGCCTCATCAGAGGGATTGTTCTTTTCGGAGCGGGAGACTCCTGGAAAAAGCAGTCATGATTTTATTCTGATAAAGAGGGCTCCTGTGGTGGAGGCAGGCCTTAAAAACACCTATGCCCGTCCGGGAATCCTGGCAGCGCAGGGATACTGGGACGGAGAGAGACAGAGCCGTACTGTATTTGTCTACAACCTTGCCAGTGATGCCAAAGTCACAATAAAGGTTTACGATTACAATATGGACCTTGTGAGGACTGTCATCGAAGGTAAAGCGCGAAAGGCGGGAAAGAATGGCGGACCGCAGGGCCGCAGCACTGTTGAAAAAGAGGACTGCTGGGATGGCAGGGATAATATGGGCAGGATGGTTGCGCCGGGAGTTTACTATTATAAGATCAATACTAATACCGGTGAACGGGGTTTCGGAAAGATCGTGGTGGCCAAGTAATATGTTTACAAGAAAAACAGTTGTCTTATCCGCTTTTGCAGTCGCCGTTCTGCTTTGTACCGGAGGTGAGGCATCGATGGTCGGGGGACGTTCCGGCGCTTATCTGAGACCTCCGGTAGGAGCAACATCTCTGGCCATGGGCGGGACTGGAAGCGCTGCTCCGGATTACCTTTTATCCTGGTGGAATCCATCACAGCTATCTTTCCTCCGGTCCAGAAAACTTGCGGCAGGTATTGGCATGGCATCGTTTGGACGTTCAGATGCTTTCGGCGCATTTGAGTTCAGGGTTCCGCCGCGGATGGGTATGGGTTTTCTGTTGCTTTACAGAGGAGACCCGTTCCTGAAGCTCTATGATGAACAGGAGCAGCCTCTTGAACATGCGGCTTATACTACCCTGACAGGCAAAATAGCGTTGAGCTACTATGTAAACAGGAACTTTACCGCAGGAGCCTCGATCGGTATACACTATCAGAGTCTTCCCGCATTTTCCCGTGATGGAGATCTGAGATATTCTTCTGCTGTCGGAATAGGCGCGGTAGACCTGTCCTTTACATATAAGATTACTCCCGGATGGACACTCGGGGTGGTGGCAAAAGATCTGGGAGCCGCAATGAACTGGGAGATAGAATCCGACTATTACAACAACATTGTCCAGGACAGGCCGCTTCCCTCCATTACTATCGGAAGTAAATACAAGGCGGAGCTTATGAAAAAACCCCTTATCTGGGCAGTGGATCTAAAGGGGTATTTTTTTGACGGAAACTGGAAAAAGCTGTACCGCCCGGAGGGTATTGTAAACCTGGGCTGGGAATGGCAGTACTGGGAAAAGTTTTTTATCCGTGCGGGAATATCAGAGTTTCTGCTTAACGGTGACCTGATTAACGACAGGAAAGCTTACTTTGCAAATTCTCCCGTATCGATTACGATGGGTTTTTCACTGGATCTCTCCCGTTACAGGGAGGGACTCAAGCTTAATTACGCAATCGCTACTGACAAGTTGTGGGCAGGTGTCGGACAGCAGGTTGATATTACCATGTCCTTTTAGTAGAAACACGGTATTAAGTTATCGGTTGGGGAAGAAAACGGTTCAGGAGATAAAATGATATTGATCAGAAATCTGAAAGGTCTGGCTGCGGTACTGGTGATGTTTGCAGTAGCGAAAGCCGGAAATGTACCGGGATCAGCCTATTACAATTTCCTTGAGGAGGCTGTTAATCCGCGGGCGATGGCAATGGGTTCAGCGGGAACAGCATTGGGTGCGGGAGGTTTTTCATTTTACAATCCGGCATCGATGGCTTTGCGGAGCTCTCCATTTATCTCCTTTGAGATCGGGAAAATCTACGAGGATCTGCGGAGAGGATATATAGAAACCGGCTGGATCTTCCCAAAATGGTTTGTTGGCGGATCTTTCCAGAGTCAGTCGGTTCAATTTCAATACGCCACTGAGCAGGGAATTGTAAATTCCTATGGCTCTCAGCAGAGTTCTTCCGGTACTCTGAATGCAGGCTTAAAGAGAGGCCGGTTTGCGATTGGAGCAGGCTTCAACGGAGTATATGATCGTCTGGCAGAGAACTCATCCTATGGCTTTACACTGAGTGGAGGTATGATCTATTCACTTATCCCGGAGATGCTTGACATAGGAGCGTCATACATGCATGGTTACGGCCGCAATTCAGGTTATCTTGACACAACGGGAACCTTCTATCGTCACGATCTTCCTTCCACTGCAAGGTTTGGGGCAGCATTCCGTAACTCCATTAATGGCGGCTATAATTATACAATATCTGCGGATCTGGTTTACAACAGAAATTATGAAAAGTTAACTGTCCCGCTCGGTGCCGAGATGTGGATTCTTCCGGCAATGGCACTCAGAATCGGAACACAGATCAACGATCCTGCCAATCCCTTTTCTGCCGGAGTAGGTATTAAGTGGGAAAACCTGAAAATCGATGCATCTTTTGCGACTTTCCGCCTGAAAAGTGATAATTCTCTCAAGTGGTCTCTTGGATTCACCTATGAACTGGCATCTGTACGGAAAAAAGAAAAGGAAGCAGCAAAGGTTCCATCTGTGGAAAAGACTGCGCCTGTTCAGGTGGAAAGCACAGAAACTGTTCCGGCAGTTGAGCCCCCCTCTCCTCCAGTCGACAGTGAAGAGGCAAAATCAGATGGAGAACCAGGTATTTCCGGGTCTGAGGTTGAGGAGCCGGCTGCTGTTAGTTCGGAAGACGCACCGGACAGTTCCGGGAACAGCCCGGAGGAAGGGGATAGAGGGATAATCGGGGACAATCCGGAAAGCAGGATTCCGGAAGACGGGTCTACAGGCGGCAGTGAGTAAATTCTCCGATTTTTGATCTACCGTAAGAAGTGTATATTATTGTATTTTTAGGAATTACATAATACAATTACTATTCCGGTTCAAGTTCGGAACGGGATAAAACAGTAAACTGAATGAGGCATCAGTATGGGATTTCCCTTTTTGTCAAATGATTTAGGAATCGATCTTGGAACGGCAAATACACTGATTCATGTCAGGGGCCGGGGCCTTCTTATCGATGAGCCCTCGGTGGTGGCTATCGATAAGAACACCAAAAAAGTCGTGGCGATCGGTTTAGAGGCCAAGAGGATGCTGGGACGTACACCCGGAGAGATCGAAGCGATCAGGCCCATGAAGGATGGTGTTATAGCTGATTTTGATCTTGTGGAGCAGATGCTCAAGTATTTCATTCGCAAAGTTCAGAAATACCGTTTCTATTTTCGTCCGAGGGCGGTAATCGGGGTTCCATCAGGAATAACAGAAGTAGAAAAGCGTGCGGTTCATGACTCTGCGGAAAGTGCCGGGGTCAGGGAGGTACATCTTGTTGCTGAACCTATGGCATCGGCTATAGGCATGGGAATTCCGGTCAATGAGCCTTCAGGCAACATGGTGATCGATATAGGCGGAGGTACAGCAGAGATAGCTGTGCTGGCTCTTAACGGCATGGTTTGTGATATGTCGGTGCGTATCGGTGGAGATGAGATGGATGAGGCGATAGTCTCTTATCTGAAAAAGACTTACAATCTGCTTGTGGGGGAGAGTACTGCAGAGCAGATAAAGATACAGATCGGGTCAGCTTTTCCGCTTGAAGAGGAACTGGAGATGGAGGTCAAGGGAAGGGATCTGGTGGCTGGTATACCAAAGACTCTTCGCATAACCTCTACTGAGATTCGTGATGCGTTGAACGAGCCTATTTCGACTATTATCGAGGGTGTGAAACAGGCACTTGAGCAGACGCCTCCTGAGCTGTCGGCGGATATACTTGACAAAGGTATTATAATGACCGGCGGATCATCTCTTCTCAGGGGTCTTGATGAAAGGTTGAGGCAGGAAACCAACCTTTCGGTGAATGTAATCGATGAGCCATTGACATGTGTAGCTCGTGGAGCATTGAAGATAATCGAGGATCTCGATAAATATGCGGCCGTTCTGATGCCCACGGGCAGAAGAAGCAGATAAGCGGCTCTCTGAATCCGGCAGTTCGGTTCTTAATTGCCAATGGAACCGGGCCTGGCTGGAAATGAACATCAACCGATATCAACCGGCAGATGCACTGGATTGTTGAATTTGTTGTAAAGCATCGCAGCTCCTGTTCTTTTCTGGTTACAATCGTACTCAGCTTATGGATGATTTCAGGACCTCCGGAGTTCCAGGCCAGAGCATCCCGTTTTCTGACATTAACTGTTTTCTATCCTTTTCAGGTTACTTTTAATAACCTGACACACATCAGAAATATCTTCTCTGAAAACAGGCATTTGAGACAGGAGGTAGCCCGTCTCAACACTGAAGTGTCACGGCTTCTGGAGTTAAAATCGGAAAACGAGCGTCTCAGAGGTCTGCTTGACCTTTCACAAGACTTTACGTATGAACTTCTTCCAGTGCGTGTTGTTGCCCGTGACCCGTCAATAGAAAACAAAAGTGTAATTATTAATGCCGGATATAAAGATGGTGTAAGGATGTGGATGCCTCTGGTGGGCGAAAAAGGTGTGGTGGGAAAGGTTATACAGGTGATGAACGGGCTCAGTCTTGTGCAGCTCATAAAAGATCCCTCAAACCGCATCAGTATCCTAAGCAGTAGAAGCAGGACTGTAAGTATTCTGGAAACAGAAAACGGACGCTCCTTTTTTTTCCGGTGCCGTAACCATGAAGATGTGCAGATCGGTGACACAATCATTACCTCGGGTCTGGGTGGAATCTATCCGAAGGGATTGAGAGTCGGGCAGGTTGACAGGATTACCGATTCCCAGAATCCGCTTTTCAAGAGGGTCTGGGTTGAGCTTTCGGTTGATTTTGACCGTATTGAAGATCTCTTTGTGCTGCTTCTGTCGCCGCAGTGGCAGTCTTTCAGGGAAGAGCTTGATTCACTGGAAATGCAAAGGTAAAAGAGGACTCTGATAATGCTGAAAAAGTTTTTAAAGTGGGCTGGGCTCTTCTTTCTGGCGTTTATACTTCAAACAACTCTGGCTCCGGCAATTTCAATATATGGGATAAAACCGGATTTGCTGATGCTGGTGCTTTTTATACTGGCAATAAAAACCGGGATGATGCCTGCAATTTATGTTGGTTTTTTTCTGGGACTGGCTCAGGATCTCTATTCTCCATCGATACTGGGTCAGAATGCTCTTTCCAAAACAATCGCCGGTTTTTTTGCCGGTCTGTTCAATGAAAAACTGGTACGTATCGATCCGATCTTTCAGGCAGTTCTGCTTTTGCTCATGTTCTTGCTGAACGATCTGGTTTTTTTAGTGGTGCAGATGGTGAAGACAGGCGGTTCTATGCAGGTAATCACGATGCAGGTCCTGACCGCCACTCTGCCGCGTTCTTTTTATTCACTGCTGCTTGGTATGGCTCCCTTCCTGTGGGAAAACTATGTTCAGGCAGCGGTAAAACGGTAGCGGGTGCATGTCATTTGGATCGCTTATACAGGATGAACAGCAGATACGGCATCAAAAGAGTTATCTTCTGATTGGCGCTGTCACTCTCTTTTTTCTCATTCTGATTCTGCGACTTGTTTACATACAAATAATTCAGGCCGAACTGAATATCCGTCTTTCCAAAGAAAACGCAATGCGCCTGAGAGTAATTGTGCCTCCAAGGGGAAAAATCTTCGATAGAAATGGAGAGGTGCTTGCCCGCAACAGACCATCCTACTCTATTTGTCTGCTTCCCTACAAACTGAAGAACCGTGAACAGGTTGTAAACTCGCTTTGCATGATCAGGGATATGCAGGGGAGCCAGGTGTTTGACAGCACGGAACTGGAAAGTTACATAGTCCAGGCCAGAAACCGTCGTTTTGATGCAACACGGTTGAAAGAGGATGTTTCTCTGGATCTGGTAAGTGTAGTTGAGGAGCATTCAATGGAGCTTCCTGGCGTGTTTGTGGAAACCGAATCCCGGAGAGAGTATACTTTGGGTAAATCGATATTCCATGTTTTGGGATACATGGGAGAGATTCCTGAAGAGGAATTTTCGGAGTTCAGGGAGAAGGGGTACCAATACGGTGACCTGATTGGCAAATCGGGAATCGAACGGGAGTTCGAAAGTGTTTTCAGAGGGAAATGCGGACAGGAGTATGTCGAGGTCAATGCTTATGGAAAGAGCCTTGGTCCGATCCCGAATATCCCCAGGCTGGATCCGGAATCAGGAAATGATATCTACTTGACAATTGATTCGAGGCTCCAGAAGGTGGCTGATATCGTTTTCCCGGATACGCTGAAGGGAGCGATTGTAGCACTTGATCCCCGCAACGGAGAGGTGCTCCTGATGTTCTCCAGCCCATCGGTTGATCCCAATATCTTCTCCATGGCTACATCACTCAGAAGTAAAAACTGGCTCTCCATTGCAACAGATCCCAATCTTCCTTTGAACAACAGAGCTATTTCCGGGACCTATACCCCGGGTTCTACATTCAAGCTTATCACCAGTGTTGCGGGAGTGGAAAGCGGTTTAATAGAACCTGAATCGTACATGCCTTCCGGGTGTAAAGGGGGTTACCGGATCGGATCACGTGTGGCGCACTGCTGGAAACTGAGCGGTCACGGCAGCCTGGATATGATCAGGGCTGTGCAGCATTCCTGTAATGTCTATTTTTATCAGGCCGGACTGAAACTTGGTGATGTGACTATAAATAAGTATGCACGCATGTTCGGGCTTGGCAGTGTCACCGGGATCGAACTTGCGGGTGAGCGAGCGGGCTGGCTTTCCGGCGAGGAAGAGTACAACAGACGTTTTGCCAGGCGGGGCTGGAAATGGACACGGGGACTGGTGCTGGATATGGCTATAGGGCAGACGCAGGTTGTTACTCCGTTACAGTTGGCTCTTATGGCCGGTGGACTGGGAAACTCCGAGTTTCTCTACAAACCATTCCTTGTCAAAGAGGAAAGGGACTGGAACGGTAATGTAATTGCAAGGCAAAGCCCTGAAATAAAAAGCCGGCTTGAGCTGAAGCAGAAAACGCGGGATATGGTTCATGAGGCGCTCGCAGCGGTGGTCAGGCCGGGAGGTACAGGTACACGTGCAGCCGTTCCCGGTATTACGGTCGGGGGAAAGACCGGGAGTGCCGAGAATCCTCATGGGGATCTGACGCATGCTCTTTTTATCGCTTGTGCACCGGTAAAAAATCCGGTGATTTCCATTGCAGTAGTTGTGGAAAATGCAGGGCATGGCGGCTCGGTAGCTGCCCCGATTGCAGGCGATGTGCTGCGGTATTTTTTTGCCGAGACAGAGGAGGGAAAAAAGGTGATGAGTTCGCTTGGCGTTGACAGTACTGCAATAAAAAAACTCAATGAGATGGTTGAGCCGATCAGAAAACAGATGGCTCTTTACGAACAGGGAAGCCAATGATGGAAATCAAAAGAAAAGGGTCCTTCGATTTTCCTCTGTTCTTCCTGGCGCTTTCGCTCTGGATCATAGGCATTTTTCTTATTTACAGTGCCACTTATTTTCATGAGAGCGGCCCCCTTGCTGGTATTTACAAACAGCAGATTATCTGGGTGGCGATGGCAATTTTTATTATTATGGCAATAATCTCCATTCCTGGCCGGCTTTTTTACGGCTTCGCATATATCTTTTATGCCATTTCGGTGGTGATGCTGGTGATGGCGCTTGTGATGGGAGTTTCGGCAAAGGGATCTGAGCGGTGGATAATCATTGCCGGTTTCAAACTTCAGCCATCAGAGTTCGCAAAGATAGGACTGCTTCTGGCCCTGGCCCGTTATCTTTCTGAAAAAACAGTCAGTCTGGAAAGGATAACATCATTTATTATCCCCGGGCTTCTTATCGGAGTTCCCTTCCTGCTGGTTCTTAAACAGCCGGATCTGGGAACTGCGGGTGTATTCTGTGCCATGTCTCTTCCCATGTTCTTCTGGGGCGGATTGACAGTTCTGGAAGTTTTCTATATTATCTCGCCCCTGTTCTCACTTGTGTTTTCCGCAATTCCGCTTATCCTCTCTTTCGGAAGTGACCATGGATGGGGTATAGTGGGTGCCATACCATGGGGATTCTTTTTTCTGACACTTTGCGCAATACTCTATTTTGCCAGACCATCGATGTTCATAATGATCGGGGTGGTGGCCTCGTCCCTGTTTACAGCTACAATCACAACCGTAGTCTGGAACAGTTTTCTCAAAGATTATCAGAAAATGCGCATTATCTCTTTTATCAATCCTCAGGCTGATCCGTTCGGAGCCGGTTATCAGGTGATTCAGTCAAAGGTAGCGGTAGGTTCGGGGCACTTGTTTGGAAAAGGATTCCTGAAAGGCACTCAATCGAAATTATCCTATCTTCCTGAGCAGCACACTGATTTTATCTTTTCGGTGCTGGGGGAACAGTTTGGAATTGTCGGGTGTACAATTGTGATACTTCTGTTCCTTCTTCTGATAGTAAGGGGTCTGATACTCACACAGTCTTCCAGAAACCGGTTTTTTAATCTCGTTATGGTGGGATCAGTTTCGATAATCGGTTTTCACGTATTTGTAAATACTGCCATGACTATCGGGATGATGCCGGTTACCGGGATTCCGCTGCCTTTTCTAAGTTATGGTGGATCATTTGTGCTTACCATGGCCATAATAATGGGTCTGATGCTCAATACCAGGGCATCTGACCATGATTTCTAATCTGGAAAAAAGACTTCAGGAAGGAGAGAATAAAAAAGGTGAGGAGCATTCACACTGCTCTCTCACCTTACGTTATCATATTTACAATTTTTGGTTACTGATTTCCATCCAGCTTTGCCTGAGCTTTTTGTGCCCGTGCCAGACCCTCTTTACTGTATGCGAAAGCGGCCAGAGGTGTTTCCTCTGAACCCTCCTTAAGAATCTCTTCTCCGTAGTACATCTGCATCTTGTACTCCCGCATGAGGAATTTCTTTGATTCTTTCTTGTCGCCTTCCACGTTGATGATAAAGGCACCATTTTCTCCGTTTAACAACTGGACTTTACGCCCATAGTCATAGACAAAATCAATGCTGTCTGAACTTATCATCCGTTCTCCATTTTCGTTGCTGATCCACATGGTGGGAAGACAATCGACTTTGCCTTTTGCGGAATAGCCGTTCCCCTCGATATAGCCGCTGGAGAGGTATTGAAGATTCATGGATGCATCGATTCTCTGTTCCGGTTCGCCAGGAAATTTCCGGTTCAGTTTGCAGTCAAAATTTCCCAGGTAAATGACCCAGAATTTTGCCATCCCGGTTTTTCCGGTGTTGCTGAGATAAAACATTTTCTTTTCCAGAATGTTGCGGGCATAGCTGGCTGAGACTGCCAGTAAAAGGAATGAAAGAACTGCAATATAAAACCTTCGCATCAGTACCTCCTGAGGGATTGCTTTGGTGGTGTTTTATTCTTCATCATTAATATAAGATTTTTCCCTGTGATGTGTATATTTAATAGCTCTTGTGCCTGAGGGGAATCTCACGCCACATTCCTGAGAGAGGATCCTTAACCAGCTTTATATGAGGTGTTTCTCCGCCGTCGAAGATGGTCAGTTCTTTTTCACTTATAATGGTTTTACCGAAAAGTGTCAGTGCTTCTTTTCGTACAGCGCGATACTGGATCATGAGGAAATTTTTGATTCTTTCGAAGTCTTCTCTTGTTTCATTGAAAGTGAAAAAGAGTGTGCCTATTCCCTCAGAGTTCAGTCTTTCATGAATCCTGATCGGAAGAAGTTTGATCTGTCTCCACCTTTGGAAATTGCTCCGGGAATATACAGAGTATTTATCTGTAAACAGGACATAATGAAAAACGGCCTCAGGGAACAACTGGCGAAGAGGGGTGAAGAGATTGTTGATCAGATCATCGCAATTGACATTTACTTTTTCAAGCTTGCTTTCCAGAACCAGTATGTGCCGTTTCCCCATATAACGGTAATCAAAAAACCCATCCAGTTCCTTGATATTCTCATAACCGTATTTTCCTCTTCCGGTCCTTTTCAGAATGATCAGATTGGGGTATTGTTGAATTTTCAGCACATATTGATTTGTGTGGGCAACAATAAAATCCTCACAGTTGCGGATATTGAATCTCTGATCGAAAATACCTCCTGTCTTACCCCGCTTGCTCCAGTGCTTAAGGAAATATTTGGTAATTCTTCTGGAGATCCGTTCCGCAATTTCTCCAAGGATATTTCCTTCGGATTGCTGATCAAAGGGGTAGGGTGAGTTCAGGAGGTCTGCAACTGTAAAGACCACATAACTGCAGTCATTGATCACATACTCCACAATTACTTTATCAAAAGTAATTCTGTTGTCGTTTATCTGGTCATTCAGGTTATGCAGTTTGTAGGTGCCGGTGATACCGTGATTTCTTTTGACTGAATAGATCGGTTCTCCGGTTGAATCGGGAGTCCAGAGGAAAGGGCGGAACTCGCTGAAGGGATCAGATGAGGTCTTGTTCTGATTGATCGTCTCAAAGGGAGAATTCATAAGAGAAATATAGACTGATGTAAATGGTTTTTTCTACTTTGCTTTTTCTGTGGCCTCCCTGTTCTCCTGAAGATGTTTCCAGTACTCAGGATAAGTCTCCCGGATGCAGTCAGGGCAGAGGGTGTGTGTGAAATCAAGGTTAAAATGTCTGCTCAGATAGTTTTCGATGGAATTCCATTTACCGGATTCGTTTCTTATTCTTTTGCAGCAGGCGCAAATAGGAAGCAGCTTCTCATGCAGGTGTTTTAGATTACAAATAAGAGCTGCCTGTTCATTCTGTTCTCTCTTGCGCTCTGTGATATCCTGAGAAATGATCATTGCTCCCTTTGGAAAAGGGGAGATAGTGACGGAGAGATAACGGTTTCCATATTTCAGTTCCGGGAAGGTTTTTACAGTGTTGTTTTTAATCGCATCGATCAGCTCAGAATACATATCGATTTCATGACGTGATGCATAATCTTTATACATGATATCCCCGATTCTGGGCAGTCTCTGTCCTGAATTCCTTTTGGCAAGATTGGATTTTACTACTCTGCCTTCGAGGTCTACAATTACCATCAGAATGGGGTTGAATTGAAAAAGAGCGAAATTGAAAGCTTCTTTTTCTGTAAGCTGCTGAATTTTTTCTCTGGATTTCCTCTCAGACTCTTCCAATTCAGCAATCCGGCTTTCAAGGGCAGAGATCTGATCTCTGAGGTTTTGCACCAGATCCTGTTTATTTTCAGCCATCATAAAAATTTCCGGTTGGTTTTCAAAAGCATTATACAATAGTAACAAACCTGAATCAATACCGGGGACGATAACAACAATATTGAATCAATACCTGGAGTGGACGAGCGTATTTAAAGATCAGGGAAGGCTTTTTTATCTGAAATCGTTTGTAGATTGGACGATATTTATAATGTATATTGTATAATTCTACGAATCCCTGTTCGTTGCATCATAATCCTTAGATTATGTATTTTTTGCGGGATTTACCCCGAAGGCGGTCTAACCAGGGTTTCGAGACATTTTTACACTGGAAATTTTTGTGGCTGATCAGAAACCGTTTCGGATATTGCTGGTTGATGATGAGCCCGGGATACGAAAAATCTTACGTTTGTTTCTGGAACTTGAGGGTTTCAGTGTCCTGGAAGCTGTCACGGCCAATCAAGCTATTTCCATAATTAGTAAGGAAAAACCGCACCTGGTAATCCTTGATGTTATCCTGTGCGGGCAGACCGGCTTTGACGTTTGTGAATGGATAAAAAATAATCCAGAAACGAAAGACATAATCGTATTCCTGTTCACTGCCCTGAATCAGGATCATGATTATCATGAGGGGCAGAGAGTAGGGTGCGATCAATACCTGACTAAGCCTCAGAATCCAAAAGATATAGTAGAAAAAGTTAATCAGTACCTGAACAATAGATATCAAAACCAAACTATCCAGTAAACTGTTATTTCTGTTCTGGACAAATTTTCGGAAAGGATCCTGTCAGACTCATGAAAAAAAACAGTCCTCTTGCAATATTTCTGACATTGGCGGTGGTTGGGGCTGCCATTTACTTCCTGATCCCTACATTCACCTTTTATTCCAAGACACCTGAGCAGCGGGAGATCTATTTACGGGATAATCCTCAGGCTATGAAAAAAATCCTGAACCTGGGGCTCGATCTTCAGGGTGGTATGCGCCTGGTGCTTGAGATTGACAGGTCAAAACTGGAGAAGGACCAGGAAAAAGACGTACTTGACCGTGCTTATGCAATAATCGAGAACAGAATAAATGCTCTGGGTGTTGCAGAACCGACTATTCAGAAGCAGGGTAAAGACAGGATTATAGTTGAATTACCGGGTCTTAAGGATGAAGGATCTGCAAAGAGCGTTATAGGCAGAACTGCTCAGCTTGAATTCAACCTTTTAAGAGAACCTGCTCAACTCGAGCATGCAATTAATCTCATCGATAATGTTATCGCGGGAAAACAGCCAAAAGATAGCGTCTCGGCTGTGGACACCAGTAAGGCAAAAGAGGAAGAGAAACAGAAGCTGGCAGAACAATTGTTCAAGGGTTCTGAAGCTGAAGAAACAGAGGAGCAGGAAACCCCGAAGAAACCAACTGAGATCCGTTCCTTCAAGGAACTGCTTGTGCAGCTTGGGGATCAGGTAGGTGTCAGGATGGAGAATGTTCCAAAGGTGAACAAAATTCTGGTAAGGGAAGATGTTCGCCAGGCTCTCAACAGGGCAGGACTGGGTGGCAACTCGTTTCTCTGGGCACATGATACGACCAAACTGGAAGGCAGAGAATACAGGGTTCTTTATTATGTGAAGAGTTCTCCGGAGATGCGTGGTGACCTCATAAAAGACGCCCGGGCATCGATTGACCAGGAGGGATTCAGGGCCGGAGGAGCGAAGGTTGATCTTGAGATGAATGCCAAAGGCGCCCGCAGATTTTCATCTGTAACTGCTGCGAATGTAAATAAATTTCTGGCTATAGTTCTTGACAGCACAGTTTATTCCGCGCCTCGCATCATCCAGAAGATTCCTCTGGGAAGAGCGGAGATTACCGGAAGCTTTACGATGGAGGAAGCCAAGAATCTGGCAATTGTGCTGCGCGCAGGTGCCCTTCCTGCACCGGTAAATATCATTGAAGAACGTGTCGTCGGTCCGTCACTTGGTCAGGATTCTATAGAAAAAGGAATGCTGGCTACTGTAATTGGAACAGCACTGGTGTTTGTCTTCATGATGTTCTATTACCGGCTCAGTGGTATTATCGCTCTTGTCGCACTCGTCATAAACATCACAATTGTGCTGGCTGTGATGGCAGGTGTAAATGCTACCCTCACTCTTCCCGGTATAGCGGGTATCATTCTGCTTATTGGTATGGGTGTGGATGCCA
>DAOTAZ010000010.1:13735-22635 GCA_035382965.1 Chitinispirillaceae bacterium
ACTCTTCCCGGTATAGCGGGTATCATTCTGCTTATTGGTATGGGTGTGGATGCCAATGTGATCATCTTTGAGCGTGTTCGTGAAGAACTCAGACTGGGGAAAA
The DNA here is from genome assembly GCA_035382965.1 of Chitinispirillaceae bacterium. GTDB lineage: Bacteria > Fibrobacterota > Chitinivibrionia > Chitinivibrionales > Chitinispirillaceae > JAAYIG01. Next base: position 13,839 of record DAOTAZ010000010.1, read on the forward strand.
CCGTAAGAAGTGCAATAGATGCAGGGTATTCAAATGCATTTGTCACAATTATGGACTCTAACCTGACAACACTTATCACCGCTTTTATACTGCTGTGGAAAGGCACTGGCCCAATCAGGGGATTTGCCGTTACTCTTATCTTCGGTATTGTAGCGTCACTTTTTACGGCTCTATTTGTATCACGTCTGATTATGAAAATCTTTTTCGAGAAAAAAACCACTTTGAGCATCTAACTTTCATTAATGAGGTCTAAATCGTTATGGTTCAATTTTTCAAGAAAACAAACATAAATTTTATCGGCCAGAGTAAACTGGCTATCAGCATTTCACTCGCCTTTATACTAGTAAGCGCTGCTTTCATATTCGTTCACAAGGGATTGAACTTCTCGGTGGATTTCGCGGGAGGTACTCTCATCCAGATGAAGTTCGAGAAGCCGGTCAGAGATGATCTGGGGAAAATCCGTTCGATAGTAAATGGTATCGGGCTTGGTTCACCTGAGGTAAAGACCATCGGGCAGATTGTAAATAATGAACTTCAGATTACTGTTGCAAAACAGGAAAGCGAAATTACCAGTGTAACAAATGCCATACGGGATGCGCTATCAAAAAACTACTCTGAGAACAGTTTCGAGATAAGACGGGTTGAAAGTGTGGGACCTAAGATCGGAGGAGAACTGAAAAGAGATGCAATCATCGCCACTATCCTCTCCCTGATTGCGATTCTGATTTATGTGGGTTTCCGCTTTAATCTTCCCTTCGGCGTGGCTTCGGTTATCCCGCTTTTCCATGATGTGCTCATTACCCTGGGTGTTTTTATCATTTTCGATCTTGAAATATCCCTTACCTTTATCGCGGCAATAATGACCATAGTAGGTTACTCACTCAATGATACTATAGTTATTTTTGACAGAATCAGAGAAAACATGCGGGGCGGACTCAAAGGAAGAAAATTTCCTGAACTGGTCAACAGCAGTATCAACCAGACCCTCTCCAGAACCATAAATACCTCCGTAACTACTCTCTTTGTGGTTTCAGCTCTCTATATTCTGGGCAGTGAAGCCATCAAGGATTTTGCCCTGGCGATGCTTGTCGGTGTTATTGCTGGTACTTATTCCACTATATATATCGCCAGCTCGATTCTCGTCTGGTGGCACAATAAGAAGCCGGTAACAAAGTAAATATCCTCTTGTGCCTCCGGTATCTCCGGAGGCATTTTTTTTATGTGCCCGTCAGGGTACAGATATTGTTTTCCTTCAAAGCCTGATCAGAGTCGATTATGAAAAGATGCCGCCGGTTAATTTTTACAGGTTTACTACTGACAGGCAGCCTGTTCTGGCAGGTTTCCGCACAGCAGTGCGGCTTTACAATTACCAGGCTTAAATATGGCGGCGGTGGCGACTGGTACGCTAATCCCTCCTCTCTCCCCAATCTGGTCAAAGCGGTAAAACAGAGAACATCTATACCGGTATGTGACAGTATTCCTGTGATCGAAATAATGGATAAAAACCTTTTTCACCATCCTTTCCTGTATATGACAGGACATGGTGATATCCGTTTGACCAATGCCGAGCGGTTGAGACTCCGCAAGTATTTAATCGGTGGCGGGTTCCTGTGGGCTGATGATAATTACGGACTGGATCAGTCACTGAGAAGAGAGCTTCGCTCTCTGTTTCCTGAAAATCCTCTTGTAGAACTCCCTTCAACTCATCCTCTGTACAGCAGCTTCTATAAACTTCCGGGGCTGCCGAAAATTCACGAACATGATGGAAAACCGGCAGAAGGGCTGGGTATATTCTTTGAGGGAAGACTGGTGGTTTTCTACTCGTACAGCTCTGACATCGGGGATGGAATGGAAGATTTACATGTGCATAATGATGGTGAGCAGCTTCATGAACTCGCTCTGAGAATGGGTGTTAATATTGTCTCCTGGTTTTTCAATCCATGATTCAGGAAAAAGAAAAACTCCGGAAGTTTGTTGATGGAGTCCGCCGAAGGACAGCCATTAAAAGGGCTCTTAAAGGGAGTGCGCTCCTTTTTTCCGGATTTTTCCTCTTTTCCACACTGCTGAACATTTTCTTCGCTTTTTTCCCCTGGATTTTTATTCCGCTGCTCTGGGATTTTCTGCTTGCGGCCACAATTATCTCTGTCGCCGGATGGATTATGGATTCCTTTACATTTCATTTCAGGGATCTTCATTCTACAGCGGTTCAACTGGAAAAGAACAGTGAAATCGGGCACTCATTATTATCGATAGCATTTGAACTTGATAAAGACAAATTGAGCGGCCCCCTTGTTGACAGGGTTTATAAAATAGCATCAGAGCAGATCGCAGGTTTTAAACAGGGCAGAGATATATTGCTGCGCCGCTGTGCTGTTATTTTTCCGGGAACATTGATCTTGTGGGTATTGACTCTTTTTATCGCTGAACCATCTGTACCTTCCTACTGGCGAATGCCTCTTTCCTTTCTGAACAAGTCCGATGCAAAGGTTACTCCGGGTACTCTTAAAATCAGAAGAGGTGCACGTGTGGACCTGCGCCTGAATCCAATTCATACGCTGTTTCCTTCCTGCGGAATCACTATCACATCTACCGATGGGAATATCCGCAGAAACAGGTTTTTGCGGCCTGACAGTTCCGGGAATTTCTGTTTCAGCATCGACAGCGTTAAAGAGAGCTTCCTCTACAGGTTTTCTTATGGAGGCAGGGTGTATGGCCCCGAAACTGTAACCGTCATTGCCCCGCCAGTACCCTATAGCCTTCAAGTGACACTTTTTCCGCCGGCGTATACTGGTGCGAAAAAAGTATCTCTTCCACAGGGACAGGGAGATTTTACGGCTTATTCCGGAACAAAGGTTAAACTGGAGCTCGGGGTCGATGACTTATCGGATGCCTGGGTGATGATCGGTAAAGACTCTGTCCGAATGAGTGTAAATGAAAATGAAGCGGATGGAGAGTTTACAATATGGAAACAATCCGAATATACTTTCCTTCTGAAAGATATCTATGGCCAATTCAGTGATACACTGCCGTCTTTCCAGATCGGAATTATTCCCGATGAACCGCCGGTAGTGCATTTTCTCAAACCCGGATTCAACAAAGCTCTTTCACCTGCGATGGTGGAGACTCTGTGGGTGGAGGGCATTGACGATCTGGGAATCAGCAGCATGAAGCTGAGTTACAGGAAAAATGGAGAGGATTCGACTCTACAGTGGGATATCACTTCACCTGGAAGACCAAAGGTGATCAGAAAGGTACTGGTCTGGAATCTTAAAGAGCTTTCCCTTTATCCGGGTGACACTCTTTTTTACTGGGCGGTAATACGTGATTCCAAACCGGGCAAAATTGCCCAGACCGCTGCCAGTGATACCTTCTGGTTCAGAATACCGGGTTTTGAGGAGATTCACAGAAAAATTGTCGAGCAGGAGAAGAGTGCTGAGAAGTCTATAGGTGAAGTCAGGGAAAAGCAGGATCATCTGGAAGACATGCTTGAAAATCTGGTGAAATCCGCTACAGGACAGAAAGAACTTTCGTGGGATCAGAAGCAGATTTTGCAGGATGTAAAAGAAACAATCAAGGCTCAGGCAGATACGCTCCAGAAAGCGATGGAGTCACTGCGGGAGAATATCGAGCGGCTTAAAAGTGAAGGGACGCTTGGAGAAGAGATCACTGAAAAGATGGAACAGATACAGAAATCTCTCAAGGAACTGATAGAGCTTTTTGGAGACAGTCTTCTTGCAGGACTTCAGAACAGGCAGGAGATCTCCTGGGATGAGATGAAGGAGGCGATAGAGCAGGCGGAAAAGATGCTTCCTGAATTGAACGAGCGGCTTGATAATACCCTGCAGTTTCTCGAACTCCTCAAACGTGACCGGGAGATGGCCACTCTTGCTTTACAGGCCGAAAAACTGGCTGGTGAGCAATTGGAACTTGAACGTGGAAGAGACCGGGCGAATGCTCTGGAAGAGGAAAAAAGACTGCTTGACAGAATCGGAAATTTCCTGAAGGAGCTTTCAAATCCAAAGGAAAATCCGCCTGTTAACACCAGGTCATCCGATATGGTTGAATCGATGAAGGAGAGAATGGAATCTGAGATTTCACAAAACCAGGTCCCTTCATCGGAAAGTATGAACCAGATGAGCGGGTCACTTATGTCGCTTTCTCAGGAGCTTCGTGAAATGATGAGTTCCGGGAGAATGCAGCGGATGCAGATGGAGAGAGAACTGCTGCTTGATATGGCACATGATGCACTTAGCCTTTCCCAGTGGCAGGAGATGGTACGGGAGCAGTTGCGCAGAGATGATGAGCGGACTCAGATCGCAAGATCACAGCAGGCTATCAGTGATGCTCTGGAAAAACTGTTCTCAAAAACCGACAGCCTCAGAACTATACCGCCAACTCTGAAACAGGAGCTTCGCGAGAGTTTCATGAACTCAAGGGGTACAACACGTGAAGCACTGAAGGCTCTGGGTGAGACCAGCAGTACCGTTCCTATGAAGCAGAATCAGGATTCATTCAATTCACTTGCGGAAAGTCTTCTGGGAGCAGCTTCCATGATGGAGCAGCAGGGATCGGGCGGATCGTGCTCATCCGGAGGAATGCTCGATGGATTAAGGCAGCTTTCCGGAAGACAATCAGCGATAAACTCCGCTACTGCCGAACTTCTAAGGCAGATGATGGGCATGAGTGAAGGGGGAGGGCAGTCATCCGGAGAGCAGGGTGGGGATGCAGAGGGGGCAAGGCGTGAGGCGGAGCAGGCACAGAAAGCACTCGCTGAGGAACTGAAGAAACTTGCAGAGAAATATGGTGATGAGAGCGGGGAGCAGGTGAAAAAGCGTGTGGAAGAACTGGAAAAGGAGGCCAGGAGGATTGCTGCCATGCTGGAGAAACCAAAGCAGGAGGTTGTCGAGCGTCAGGATCGCTTTCTGTCAAGGATGCTTCAGGCGGCACTCTCTTTGAATCGTCAGGATGAGGGTAAAGAGGAGAGAAAGTCCAAGACATCGGAGAAGGTGTTTACAGAAAATAAGACTGTGAAGCCCGGGGAGATAATCGATGATCCCGATACTTTCCATCTGATCAGGCGTAAGGCTCTTCAGGGCAATTTTCCGGAAAATTACCGTTCCGCTGTAAAGGCATATTTTGATTCACTCGGGGTCATGTTTTTGAATAAGGCGGAGTTGAAATAAAGCCTGATCAGAAAAAGATCCCCAGCCTGGCCATGTAATTTAACGGGAAGTCTCCTTCTGATCTGCCAAGCAGTACTCCGGCTCTGATCTCGGCATTGAGCTGAACATCAGAGGTGCGGAAAAACTGCGCTCCGGCAGAGGCTGCGAAACTTAATCCGAATACATTGTCACCTGATACTCTGGTAAATCCAAATCCCATTTCTCCTCCGATAAAAGGTGAGATATCGGCGGGAAGCAGGTAGAGATTGGCCCCTATATCGACTCCCAGAAGGAAACTGTCATCGAAATCAGTGGTAATCTCGCCAAGAAGTTTTAATCCGGCATTCCGTGCGACTTCCCAGTACCTGCCGCCGTAAAAATTGTAGGCGAGACCTTCTGAATTGGTGTTTTCAAGGTTTGCCGGTCCGAAGCCGGCGGCAATGAAAGGAACAGCTCTTTTCCTGACCAGTCCCGCATTTCCGTCTGTAGTATCGTCTTGTGACGTATCGGTACTTGCAGTATCAGTGTTAGAGGCACTCTTTCCTTCTACAGAGAAGAAAGAGACAGATACAAGGATCAGAATCAGACCGCTGATTAACCTGATTAGTACCATTGATTAACCTGGTTACCCTGATTAAGATGATTAGAGAAAAAGACATTCATTGTATGTATTGAATTTTTCTGCTTCCATTTCGATGCCACTTATTCTGAAATTACAAGTTCATTTATAAGATCTGTCACTCCGTTTGTATGTTTTGAGATGTTATAAGCAGCAGAATAGGACTGCCAGTCAGGTACTTTTCCTCTTAACCTGACTCTTCCACCGTTGACTTCAACATGTATAGATTCAGGATTGATTCTTCCTAAACGGCTGATCGCACTGAGGATATCTGTGGAGATGGCCTGATCAAAAGGGGAATGTGTAGGGACAACGGTAAGTGTGTTGACTATTTCGTATACTCCGGGAACATTGGAAACGATCTCTTCGATTTTCAGCTTTTTCCAGAACTGATCCACGGATCCAGCCAATGTTACCTTGCCGTTATTTACTGCCACTTCAATCATCGATGCGTTTATTGTGCTGTTAAGTGAGAGTGCACTCTCGATATTCCACTTGATTTTCTCGTCGGGAATTTGTTCGGTGGCGGGTTTCATTACTTGGAGTCTGTTGTCGACAACAGAGACACCCTGAACTGACCGGCAGTCATTTTCCGCTGATATTCTCTGGAGATTTGAACTGACAGTGCCTGTCAGCACAACGGTGTGTCCGGTGACCTCGACAAAGATATTTTCCGACTTGATCCGGCTATCCCATTTCAACTGCTTTATGACATCCTGCCGTATCTGCTCAGCAGTTTTTTCCATAACAGATCCCCCATACAGATCTTTTGTATAAGAGAAGTTGCAAAAGGTATGCCGGGGGGATTAACTAATAGTACATTTTTCACTCCGGAGGTGAAATTCAGATCCAGATTCCAATCAAACTATAGTTTAAATTCAGTTATGCCTTTTCCGGGATTTGTTGTCTGAAGGGTGAATCTTCTGGAAAAGGATTTTACGGTCCTGCTGCGTGCCACCGTAAGGAATAGGACCAAACTCCTTATCTGGTTCCAGCAGATTGACACCGTAAGAGTGGATTCCGTGGTGGTTTCCGCATATCGAGAGAATGGTGGGGACGATATCCAGAAAGGAGGCAACACGCTTTTTTTCGCTGTATTTGCGGTTATCAGGGGTAATTATAAACAGGGGGGTAAACTCAAAGTACATCCCTGACTCCTTAAATGATGCCTGCTTGTAGAGGTCATTCTTAATTCCGGGAGTGTGATCGCCAAAGATGAAAATTACTGTGTTGGGACGCATCTCTCGTATTCTTGTCACAACACTATTAAGAGTACTGTCGACATAAGACATGCACTGGAAAAAATTCCGCACTTTTTTTCCCCCGATGTCATCATAGCGAGGATTTTGATAATAGGATTCGGTAAAAGTGAAAGGCTCATGACTGCTCATGGTAATCAGGTAATAAAAAAAAGGATCCTTTGCCGATTGAAGAGAGCGGAGAGCAAAATTGAAAACCTCGTGATCAGGAGCACCCCAGCGTACCTCTTTGAGTTTCATGTCGAAGATATCATAGAATGCGGGGAATCCCATTTTTTTGAATGCTATTCTCCTGTTGAAATATTCACCTCTGTTTCCGTGAAATATCGCAACATCGAAACTGTCCTTTGCAAGGCTTCTGGCGATGGAATTGGGGAAGTTATAGTTCCTTATTTTCATTGATGGGAAGTGATCAAGAGGCTCCAGGCTGTTTATTACCGAGAATTCACAGTCTGAGGTTGACCCGGCTTTGTGATAGCTCAGTGTGTAAGGGTAGTAAACTGCAGTTTTACTGAGCCTGTTAAGAAAGGGAGTAATAAACCTGCCCTTGTGTTTTTTATTGATGACATAAGAATCCATCGACTCGATCTGGATGACAAAAAAACCGGGTACTTCTGCAGAGGTATCAATAGCTGTCTCAATCAGTTTTCCCTTATTGTTAAGAGCCTTGAGGTACTTAGCGTCTTGATTTATTCTGGTCAGATTAACAAGATTTACCATGCCTATACCGAATTTTTTAACTGCAAGCAGTTCTCCGGCGTACCGGTCATCGATAATATCACGCAACCTCTCACTTTTTAATGGATTCCACAGGGAAAGCTTTACCAGGAGAATCAGGAAGGGGGCGTATACTGCATACCGGAGAGGCGGAGAGCGGAAGGAGATATGTTTGCGGAAAAAAAAGAGTCCCACAAGCAGAGGAAGATCCAGAAAAACGATGAAAAGCCTGCCCTCGAGTGGAGCCGCTGTGTGTCGGAGCAGTTGAACTGCTTCATTAAACAGGTGAATGTACTGGTTGAGATGAAGGTAGCTTTCGAAGAAAAAATAATAGGTCAAATTGACGGATAAAAACAGAAACTGAAGGGAGTAAAAAACAACAGCGAGCCAGAACTGCTTCAATCTGAATAAAAGAAGAAACACAAAGGAACAAAGCATCAGATATGAGGAGTAATATGAAAAAGCAGTGCTGAAATATGGGTTTTTCAGATCAGAAAGAATCAGCCTGAAAACAGTGCATTTATAAGCGTTCGCAGCAATAAATAAAAACAACAGAGATATCCATATTAGATCTCCGGATATCTTCAAATTGCGAATCTTGGTTTTTATATCCAATATAGAGATCCTGCTATCAGCGGTTTATATAAAAAAATATATACATTTCTTCATTAATCCTGAAACAGGAAAAACAGGAGGCCTTCTTCGCTGCTAAAACAGCATTTTCCACTTTCACGGTTGTCATGTATCTGATGCTGGATAATAAAAGCCGCAATTATTAATTTTGACCATGATCCGCATGATTAAAGGCTTACTTGATTTCACGTACAGAGCGTACAGAGTTAACTTTTCCTGGAGATAAAATGCTAACTACAAAAAGATACGAATATTTGCAGATTGAAAAGATCGCGATTCATCCGGTTATCGGTAATCACAGGCAGCTCAGCCCTGCCAAAGTCAGCCATCTCGAAAAAGACATCCTCACAAACGGTCTCCTTGAGCCTCTTGTGGTGTGGGAAAGGACATCAGGGGAGTATTATCTG
>DAOTAZ010000011.1:0-21978 GCA_035382965.1 Chitinispirillaceae bacterium
TATTGAGGAAATCAACAACTCCCCGCACTGCAGCCCTCTTGCCATAATTCCACCTGAGTGTGAATCTGCCATAGATGCTGTCAATTCCATTTTGACCCGGAAAGATTTCAGAGAGAAACTGCTGCGAGACGTTAGGGAATATGCAGAAATCCACAGCTACAGTGCCATGTCTTTAAAACTGGTGGAAATTTACAGGAGATTATCAGCAAAATGAATATACTCTGGGATTTGCGTTTATTTTCATTCGGGTATGGCAGCCGCGGTGCAGGCAGATTTACGGAGGCACTGACAGAAGCAATTATTGACTGTAATGATGATTTCAGAATCATCGCCTGGGGTGATAAAACGAAGGTCCACAATTCAATACTGGATAATAAACTGGAATGGGTCCCTTACCGGATCAGTGACTGGAAAAGTGACCTTTTCACCATCCCGGCTCTGATTTTAAGGTATAAAATCGATCTTTTTCATTACTGGATCGCCCTTGGACCCAAATGGCAGATTGGCCTTGGTCTGTTTCATCCCTGTGCTACTGTTGCTACACTTTACGATCCGGGAGTTGAACAATGGGATATTCCTTTTCTTAAAGCAGTGAAAAAAAGCCGGTACTGGAAAATGCAGAAAATATTGATAAAATCAACAGACCGCTTTATCTGCATATCCAATGCGACATTATCAGGTTTCACCGGAATTTTCCCGTCATTAAAGGACAGAATGCAAACCATATACATGCCTCTTACGGGTAGCTTTTGTACCAGGGAAAATCGCGAACCCTATCTTATAACTCTGGGTGGCAGCATTCATAAAAACTGTGCTCGTGTTGTAAAGGCTTTCTCCATGATCAAGAATTCATTTCCCAATTACAAGCTGCTGATACTCGGTGAAATAGACAGAAAAGAAGAGAATCTGGAAAATGTTCCGGAAAATGTTCTATTTGAAGAAAATATGGATTCTTATCATCATCATCTCACCCACGCGAGTGGCCTTCTTTTCTTTTCTCTTTACGAAGGGCTTGGAATTCCACCGCTGGAGGCGATGAGTTACGGGTGTCCGGTTGCAGCATCCAGGATACCATCAATTGAGGAAACCTGCGGTGAAGCAGCCCGGCTCGCAGATCCACTGCAAACAGAGGCTATTGCGGATGCGATAAGTGATCTGATCATTAATAATGACTTATGGGCTGCCCGTTCGATGGAAGGTGCATCGAAATACAGGGAACTCAGTAAAAACTCCGGTACAAACTGTATTGAGATGTATCGTGAGTTGCTTTGCAATCGCAAGCATGCTGTTCTGTGACTACTGCTTTAATCAGTATTATAGTATACTTTGGATATGTTAGTTTCAATTGTAATACCAACCTTTGACAGACCGGGATATCTCCGTACGTGCCTGCAGTCACTCAGAGAACAGGTAAAAGATGATTCTGATACCGAGATAATCGCAGTTGATGATGGATCAGATGAAAAAAATGCATGTGAAAACCAGCGGATCTGCGCTGAATTCAATTGCCAATATCTGCATCAGGGTAGAAACAGGGGTATGGCTGTTGCCAGAAATGCCGGGATAGCCAAAAGCAGCGGCGAATGGGTAGTTTTTCTCGATGATGATGTTCAGGTGAATGAAAACTGGTTTGACAATTTGATTACTCTGCTGAAAGAGGTTCCCTGCTCAGTTCCTGGCATAGAGGGAAAAGTTACAGGATCAGGAGGAGGAGTCTGGGACAGAGAGGTACAGAATCTCAGTGGTGGAGCGTTTTTAACTTGTCATTTAATAGTCCGCAGATCTGTTCTTGACCGCTTATCGGGATTCGATCCTGAATTTGAATTTCTTGGACCTTTCTGTGAGGATCACGAACTTGCCGCGAGAGTTCTGATGTGGGGTGAAATTGTATTCAGTGATAAGATCAGTGTAACCCACCTTCCGCGTAAAGTCAACCTGTTCAGACATATTAAGCTGGCTCCCCAAAGGATATCCGGACTGCTAAAAGCAGAGTTCTATTTTTACCGTAAACATCCTGACAGGTACCATCTTTTCCGCAGAGCACCTTCTTTTTGGGGCACTTATCTTTCGATACTGTGCAGAAATATCATCAATGACCTTCGCCGGCGACAGTTAAATGTCCTTCTTAGACATCCGATAGAGACCACCTGCCTGATAAAAAGCAGTTTATTTGAACAGTTCACCGCATTGCTTCTTGCCCCCCGGTTTTTATCAGAATGGATTTCCAGGGGGACAGGAATTGTCAATAATCGTATTGACATAAAGAGAACTGCCTGTTTTTGGGGAATAAATAGCCTGAACATCGAAGACATGAGACTGCCATCTTCACCTGTAAGGTCTTTATTTTTCAAACTCAGACGGAAACCAGTTTACGATTCAAGAATTGTTCTTTCACGGATTTCCCGGAAATCACCATCTGTTAAAACCGGAATATTTCTCAGGATAGATGACATTTTCCTGGATAACAAAGATCCTGTATACAGACTCTGTGATCTGATGTCAAATACCAATACGCCTTTTCTGGCTGCTGTAACCGGCAGCGATCTCTCAGATCGTAAAAATGCCTCACTTCTGCAATTGCTCAGGAAAAGCGGAGCTGCAATTGGTCTCCATGGTTTTTCCCATCAGGGCAGATTCGGCCCCTTTAAAAGTGAACTTCTTCAAATCAATTTCCCTGAATTCACATCCCGTCTCATGAAAATCAATGAATCTGGTGTTGAAACACCATGGATTCTTGTTCCACCATATAACGCTATCGGTCCTGAACAGATAGTACAATTATCAAAGCATTTCAAAGTAATCTGCGGTGGGCCTGAAACCGCGCGCTTTACGGAAAGAATTATCGGCCCGATCGCTATTTCCGGAACCTGGTATTTCCCCTCATTTCACCCTTTTTGTGGCAGCGCACGATCCATCCTGAAATCCGGAGTACTGACTAACCAATTACGGGGATTAGTATGCCTTACACTGCACATTCAGGAGGAGGCTAAAGATGATTTCAGGAACCTGGAAAAACTATTGAAACTGCTTCCTCACAAGCCAATTACATGGGAATTATTCAGAACCAGTCCGGAGGCTGAATTGTGAAAATCTGGTTTGTAACGTCAATAAAGAGATCCTCATCCGGGGGTGTCAACAGGTCGATAAATAGTCTGGCTGAGGGATTAAAGAAAGCTGGTCACAGTGTAAAGATGCTTTATGCTGAATCGGCCAGGGAGGAAAATTACCTTATATTTGCATTTAAAGCAGCAATCTCTCTTCTGCTCTCTTTCTTCAATCGTCCCGGCAGAATTATCGCAAGGTCAACAGATGGTGTCTTTTGCGCAATTGTTTCCAGAATATTCAACTTAAAAACAAAGGTAATTCTGTTTAATCATGGCTGGGAAGAGAAAGTATATGAACTCGAGCGCAGACTTCCATTGTCAATAATAACCAGCAGAACAAGCTGGAAAGCACGTCTTGTTCGATTCCCTCTTCTTCGTCTCTCTCTGAGACTTTCATCTGTATGTGTCTGCGGAACTCTTGAGGAGGCACAATGGATTGCGCGTAAGTATCCTTCATCTTCCAGCAAGCTCAGAGTAGTTCCCAATGGTATTCTACTGCCGCCATCTCCTTTCTGGCAGTCACAGGATTACCTCCCTCCCAGCTTTCTAATGGTCGGAGGATTTACCTGGAAGAAAAATCTCGAGTACGGAGTTCAGCTATTCGAAATAATTCTCCGCGACAATCCTGAGGCAAGGCTTTTTCTGGTCGGAACGGGTCCGGTTCCTGAATCGAAGCAGAATCTGCTTTTACCCCTGGGAGACTCCATTTACATCGTTGAAAGAGAATCACCGGATAAAATGACCAGGTGGTATCAAACCTGTCCTTTTCTTTTGTCTACCTCACGCTATGAAGGGGGGCGATCTTTTGCCATTCTGGAGGCACAGAGTGAAGGAATGGCTGTATTTACGACAGATATACCTTCCAGCCGGGAAACTCTTTCCGGCTCCAGGAGTGGCATCCTGTTAAGTGGTGTTGATATTGAAGAAGACGCACGGAGAATTATATCAGTGTATAAAAATCCTGAGATTTTCAGGGAAATAAGTCTCAGGGCATTCAGAAACGCTTCCCGCCATCGGATCGAGCGTCAGACCGAAAGACTGATTAATATCCTGAACTCCTGATTATTATCTTTTGTTCAGGTTTTCAAGATACGCTTTTGTAAAAACAGAATCATCCAGTTTCTCAGTCGATATATCCGAAATTTCCAATACGGTTTTATTTCCTTTTTCAAACTCATCGACAAAAAGCTGTTTTACAGGAACCATAGCTTTTCTCATTTTCCTGTATTTCAGGAAATAGGTTGTCTGCATAAGAGTTCCTGAAAGAGAATATGATTCCTCTTTAAGAATCAGTCCGTTATCTCTTCTGATCCAATAGACTTTTCTGGGATAATCGACATCGTTTACCTTTGCTTTAATCTCGAACCTGTAAACTTTTACCTCCCCCAGAGTATCCTCTGAAATCAATTCTTTTCCTGCAGAATCTTTTGCAGGCACATACATTTCCATCAGTTTCCTTTCCTCCAGATCATCCCCCTTTAGATCGGTTCCTCCGATACTCTCATCGCGGTTAATCTTTTGAAAAGTGCCTGTATTTTTTCTGTACATCCAGAAATTATCTCCAACACGGAGATACCCATTTCCTTTTTCAGCAGGAGGATCAGTCATGACTATAAGAAAAGAATTGGATGCATCCCTGCGATAATAAAGCATCTCCATTTTTTTTGTTCCCTGACCGCTTTTCTGCTGGGTAATCCTCACTCTCGCTTTTACATCGATATCCATACTGTAGCTGTAATCCATAGCTTGTAAAAGGCTGTCTATCTTCGGCAGAGCATTAACAGTACAGAAAGCAGAAAGAATGATTAATAACCAACAGTTCATATTTTTCCTCAATCGAAGTGCCTCAATGCCTCGGCTGCAGAAAGGTTCGCTGCTCTCCTTGCAGGGAAAAAAGCAGTTACAACGGCTATGGCTATTATGAGACAGATAAAAAGGATAACACTGGACAGAACCGGTACGAAGTAAAGCCGCTCATTGACAAGCATCATACCGACCGGATTTCCCGCAGCATCAATTCTGAACATGGAAAGAACTTTCATGGCAACAAATGCCAGTACTGTACCTGCAAGTGACGAAAAGAGAGTGAGGAAAAAAGTCTCCAGGATAAAAGAGATCATAACATCACTTTTCTGCATTCCAATGGCCCTTATTGTACCAATCTCTCTTGTGCGTTCCCTTACAGTCATACGAAGGGTATTAATCACACCAATTAATATAATGAAAAAAAGTACCATGACAGCCACTATGGTAATCGAGTGCAGAGCATATTCAAGGCTAAGAACCGCGCTTGCGCTCTCATACATTGTGCGCACATCAACTGATGTGCCTCTGACCTTTTTGCTGCTGATTTCCTTTTGCAGTCTGGTCAGTTCATCTGTAGTTTTAGCCCTTGGAAAAAGTGTCCACTCTTCTGACAGTGCAGGGATTAAAGGATTTGAGGGCGATATGATGTGCCACCTGGAATCTTTTTCCTTTAGAGGCCATCCTGAATAATACACCTTGTAAAACTCATCATCATTAAGCAGAATAACATTGCCGGGAAGAACTCCTCCCGGGAATACAGCAGTAGTTTTGATCGAAGCAGAGACAGAAGATTCCTGATGTTTTGATTTATAAGAAATTTGACAGACAGTGCCCGGCACAATTCCCAGAGCAGAGGCAAGAGAGTCACCAATAAAACACCCGTTTCTATCTACTTTGCTGTCTGCAGTAAGATTCTTTCGTATCAGCGCAAGAGATACAGAATCGGTTTTAAAACCCAGCACAGTGACAGGTACAGAATCATTTCTGTTTAATAGATATCCATCTATCCTTGCTATGTCCGGTTTTAAAGCTGCATGCAGTTTCTCAGCAAACTTTATCGCGTTTTTCTTAGGATTTTTAATGGTTATGAAAAGCTGACCAACATCGTTCGGCGCGTACCCCATCAGTTTTTTCAGGTTATTCAATTCCAGAAAAACAGGTGCTGTCATAAACATGTTGGCAGGCAGGAATATACCAGCCACTGTCAATCTTGCAGACTGATCCTGACCATTAATATTGCGGTATCTTACCCTCAGCACATCCCCTTTTTCCACATTCAGGAATGCTGCTTTCTCCTTTGCAAGAAAGACCGGATTCTCCATTGTCTTATTTCCAAGATCCTCAAATCGCCCATCTATTATCTTGAAATTATCGGCATCCTGCTGCTGAATTTTTTCATCACCGGTCTCACCAAGATCCAGTCCAATCATCACTACATTATCAGATTTTCCATTGCCAACCGCTCTGCAGAATACCCAGGTTCCCTCTTCAACTTTTATGACATCTGGAATTTCTTTTTTTATGATTTCCTTAATTCCAGGACCATCGTGAAATACCTGCTTATATAGATTGCCGTTCTCAGAAAACGCGACTCCTATATGCCCGGAAACATAGACAACAATTCTGTTAAACAGGTTATCGGAAATTCCATGGGAAAATCCATGAGCAATTATAAGAATTGCTGTCCCGAGTGCAATTGCTGTACCAAGAAGAATATTTCTTCTTTTTTGACGCAGAAGATTTCTCAGGCTGATTTTAACAATAAAATTCATGCCTCTACCTATTCTCTCGATATGGCATCAAGAGGTGTAATACTGCCGGCGACTTTCAAGGGATAAAGTACCGCTATAAATGTGACAAACACAAGCTGAAGAACGGCCAGTCCGATATCAGGCATACTTAATAGAGGTCTGAATGTGTCTCCTCCAAACAGCAACTGGAGTACATCATTACCGGATTTGATTTTAAGAGCAGATATGATGTTTACAACCAATATTCCGGCAAGTATCCCGCCTCCTCCGAAGACAAATGAGAGGATTCCGGTTTCCCCCAGGAACATCATCCTGATAAAGCTTTTTCTCGCTCCCACTGCCCTCATCATTCCAATCTCGGAGGTTCTCTCCAGAGCGGCCATACTGAGTGTGTTTACAATTATTATTATTGCCACAAAAAAGAGAAGCATCACGAAAACAAACAGTGCGCTTTTCACAATCACTGCCGTACTTCCTATTGTACCTACAGCTTTTTTCCAGGGAACAGCCCTGACACCAAGATTTTCTTTTCCCAATGCAGCATCAATACTCTTCAGTGATTTTTCCTTATTCACACCATCTTTCAGGCGGACCAGAACTAAATTGTAAACACCTTCATCAATGTCAGTTGTCTTTGATTTTTCCTGTGTATGAACAAAACTGTCTTCTGCATTATTCTGAATAACATCAGGTTCACTCTGATTCTCAATCAGCGCATCATCAGAAAACAGCGCTTCCAGTTCGTTACTTCCAAGCTCCAGAAGCTGCCTTTCCTCATCAGAAAGCTCTACCGAATTGTCAAGAGAGGTAAAATAACCCTGACACTGACGAAAAGATTCAATATCCATCAGGACAAAATCACCCCAAATTTTATTGAGAGCACGATATTTTATAATCCCTTTTATACTGAGGCGAATATCTGAAGTGGAATTATCTGTACTGAAACCCATAAATGCTATATTGTCACTGCATTTTAATTCAGCAATATTCTCTTTTGCCTCTTCAATCAGGTTTTCATCTCTGAGTACCTCACCCTGAGGTATATACCAGATTCCCATCTGGTCAAAAAACTCCTTCCGGGAACCTGTTGGAATGACAGCTCCCTGTTCATCTGACTCAGGAAGACGTCCCTCAATCGGCATTATATTGTCAGGGAAGACCTCCAGATATCGCCCGAAATCAACACCTAACACAGAACAGTACCCGGGAGCCCCATCTTCCACATCGTTAAGGACCATCACCATGTTTTTACCGACAGGGACAAAAGAATGGATACAGTCCTGCTCATTGAGCACCCTTTTAATCTTTACAAAGTCATAAACCGGTTCGACAGCCTTGCCCATAAATTCGAAAAAAACATTGTCTGACTCCTGTTTATCAGAAATCAGAACAATATCTCCGGTAAAGCCCTCCACAATGTTTTTCTGCAGGCCTCTGTCCATACCGGAGATCACTCCGTTTCCAATGGTCATCAGAAATGCCCCCAGAAAAAGTATCGCTCCTATCACCAGGCTTTTTCCGCGATGACGAATGATATTGCGCCATGCAATCTTGAAAATAAGCTTCATGAAGCTGCCTCTTCAGCGATCAGACCATCCTTGATCTTTACCACTTTCCTGGCATACTTCATCACATTGGGGTCATGCGTAGAAAAGATGAATGTAGTTTTTTCTATTTCATTCATCTTCTTCATCAACTCAAGGATAGATTCACCTGTAACTGAGTCAAGGTTGGCAGTAGGCTCATCAGCCAAAACAATATCAGGACTGGTAACAAGAGCTCTGGCGATGGCAACCCTCTGCCGCTGGCCGCCGGAGAGCTCTGCAGGTCTGTGCTTTCTATACTCCTTCAGACCCACCTCTTCGATAAGTTTCTCAACTCTCCTCTGAACCTCACCTGATGTATGTTTCTTCATGAGAAGAAGTGGGAATTCGACATTCTCCTGAGCATTGAGTACAGGGATAAGATTAAATGTCTGGAAAATAAACCCGATCTTGTGGAGCCTTAGGTCGGTAATCTCTCTGTCATTGAGGGTACTAATCTCTTTCTGTCCAATAATTACACTTCCCTCACTGGCCCGGTCTATACATCCGATAATGTTGAGCAGTGTTGTCTTTCCGCTTCCTGAGGGCCCGATTATACTCAGGAGATCCCCTTTTTCTATCTCCAGATCAATCTCTCTGAGAGCATGCACTGTCGTGTTTCCCAAAGGATAGTTCTTTTTAAGGCCCGATATCTTAATTATGGTCAATACAAACCTCCATTTTGCAATCGATTCCCTGCATCCTTACATCCCCGGGAACCGGCCAGCGATGTGCTTATTAAATATACACCGTCTAATTTATTCGGGCATAATTCCAAGCAATTCAATAAATTCCGCTTCATCGATTACTCTTACTCCCAGCTGCTTTGCTTTTTCAAGCTTGGATCCCGCTTCTGCTCCCGCAACTAAATAATCGGTATTTTTACTCACACTTTTTGTGACCTTTCCACCTCTGGCTTCGATCTCTTCCGTCGCTTTATCTCTTGTATAGTGCTCAAGCGTTCCTGTCAGTACAAAAATTTTCCCGCTAAGCTTTCCTTCTTCAGGTGCACTGGTACCTTTGACATTCACTCCCAGACTGCGCAATCTTTCGACAAGTGCCCTGTTTTCCTCCCTGTCAAAATACATTCTGATGCTCTGAGCCATTGCCGGGCCGATAGTCTCTATTTTTTCCAGATCCTCAACAGACATCTCATATAGATCTGAAATATCGGATATATTGTACGCCAGGACCTTTGCTGCCTGCGCACCAATCATCCTTATTCCCAGCCCGTGGAGCAGTTTAT
Source organism: Chitinispirillaceae bacterium (assembly GCA_035382965.1). Classification (GTDB taxonomy): domain Bacteria; phylum Fibrobacterota; class Chitinivibrionia; order Chitinivibrionales; family Chitinispirillaceae; genus JAAYIG01. The sequence goes on from DAOTAZ010000011.1 coordinate 9,491, forward strand.
CCAGACTGTTGTGCTTTGATTTCTGAATCGATTCTATCACATTGGAAGCCGATTTCTGCCCCATTCTCTCGAGTCCGGTCAGTTTATCAACCGTTAACTCATACAGGTCAGCCACATTTTCCACAAGTCCCCAATTAAGCAGGTGCTCGACAAGTGATGGACCCACATGACGGATATCCATAGCGGAGCGGGAAACAAAATGCTCAAGAGACGCCCTTCTCTGTGCAGGACACGACCCGTTAAAACACCTAAGCGCCACTTCTCCTTCCAGTTTACCAAGAAGAGAACCGCAGGAGGGACATCGTGAGGGAGGCTGAAATGGGTGTGATTCAGGACTACGCTTATCAATAATCACCGAAACCACTTTCGGAATAATTTCTCCACCCTTCTCTATCTGTACATAATCGCCCTCTCTAACCCCCAGTCTCTCTATTTCATCGTAGTTGTGAAGGGTGGCGTTTTTGATGGTTGTTCCAGCCAGGAAAACCGGAGTAAGACGGGCAATCGGTGTAACCACCCCTGTTCTTCCCACATTCGCTTCAATTTTCTCCACCTGGGTTATAGCAGATTCAGGCTTATATTTATAGGCTATAACCCACCTTGGAGATTTTGCAGTGGTGCCAAGAGTTTCCCGATGAGAAAAACTGTTTACTTTGATCACAACACCGTCAACAGGAAAAGGCAACTGATGGCGATCATTTTCCCATTTTCTGCAAAACTCCAGAATCTCTTCTGTCGAGTTTAAAACCGGAGAGTGAATTACAGTGGGAAATCCCTGCTCTGAAAGAAATAGCAGACTTTCATGATGGCTTGAACTATGCTGTTGATCGATCAGAGAATAAGCGGTAAAACTAAGATTCCTGCGGGCAACCTCGCTTGAGTCCTGAAGTTTCAAAGTACCGGCAGTAGTGTTACGCGGATTCTGCATCGGTTTCAGGCCGTTTTCAATCATCGATTCATTAAGCTTCGAAAATGCCTGAAAAGTCATGTAAACTTCACCGCGTACCTCGAAACTCCCGCGGTAATTTACCTTCAACGGGATACTCTTTATGGTCCTTATATTGGCTGTGACCTCATCACCAATAGTCCCGTCCCCTCTGGTCACTGCCCTGACAAGACTGCCATCCTCATATATAAGAGATGATGCCACCCCGTCAACCTTCAATTCACCCACAAAGGAAAGGTGCTGGTCCGGAATCGTTTTATAAAGACGCTCGATCCATTCCCTGAGTTCATCTTCGGAGTATGTGTTATCGATACTCATCATGGGTATACTGTGACGCACTTTCGGAAATTCCTTTGTAAGATCACTTCCAACCCGCATCGTAGGAGAATCCGGAGAGAGAAATTCAGGATTTTCCTTCTCCAGTTTGACAAGCTCACTATAGAGAGCATCATACTCCTGATCTGAAACGAGTGATTCCCCGCGGCCATAATAAGCGGCATCGTATTTACGGATCAGATTCCGGAGTTCCTCGATTCTTTCCTTTATCGATCCCATAACGGTTCAGCACTTTCCTTCAAGTTCTTCAAACACCATCGCTCCCGCACCCAGCACCCCTGCATCTTCACTTAACTGCGCAGGTACTATCTCACACCTCTTCCATATATCCGGCCAGCAATTCCGGGGAACATATTTTGATACTGTGTCAATAATAACCTGCCCCGCCATCATTACCCCTCCACCAAGAATCACCCTGTCCGGAGAAAGCGTATTGATCATAATCCCAATCGCACGAGCCAGCATCTCACAGGCAATCTCGTTGACTGCAGAAGCGACAGGATCTTTCTGCTTGACATAATCGTAAACCATCTTGGAAGTCACAGCATCAGGATTTTTCTTTACCTCTGCAGAAAAAGGCGTATCCTCGCTGCTTTTTCTTTCTGAGGTAAGTTTTTTTGCGAGGTTTACTATTCCGGTTGCTGAAGCATAACGTTCAACACATCCTTTCTGTCCGCAGTTACAGGGGATACCGTTTGTCTCCACAACAATGTGTCCGATTTCCCCGGCCATACCATGTGTTCCTTTATAAAGATGATGATCTATGACAATACCACCACCGATACCAGTTCCAAGAGCAAAACAGACCGAATTCGGCACTCCTCTCCCAGCCCCGTATTTCGCCTCAGCCAGAGCAGCAACTGTAACATCATTGGCAGCTATCGACTTAAGGCTAAACCTCTGGAGGATAGGTTTATAGATCTGAGTACCCTTCCAGCCTGGAAGATTTTCAGCCCCGCCAAGAACAGTCCCATCTTCATCCACAAAACCCGGTGTTCCAATACCCACTCCGGAGATATGATCTTTTGATCCCTCCTGTTCAATCAACCTTTCTATAAGGGTGAGAATATTATTCAGCACATGCGCACCACCTTTATGTGCCTCGGTTGGGATACGGGTAACAAACCGACCCTCACCCTTTTCATTCATCAGGATTCCTTTTAAATTGGTACCACCCAGATCGATTCCAATAGCCGTTTTTTCCATATTTTTCCTTTTTTTTGTGGACATTTCACGTAACAGGAGGCGCCCTGGTAGAGGATAAGAAATTAGTTTTTGCGTCAGGATTGGGGCTATTTTCGTTTGGGGACTCACCCCTGAAATGATCCAGTGATTTAACGTTTTAAGTCACTGTTTCATCTCTGAGATAAATTGGAGAAGAAACCGGGTGAAATGCTTGTAATTGTGTGTAAGGATCCCCTTAGAAGGTATGATGATCCTTAAGGAAAGGGGAATTTCTGAAAAGTTGCGGCTATCCGGCTCAAATCTGGCCTGTAAAGATCAATTCCGGTCTGATCAGAGTTGATGAGCTTAAACCTGACAAGGACTTGGGAAAAAAAGTAGTAAAAAGCCTTATTCTGGGTGTGATCGAAAAAAACCTGTTTGGCTTCCAGCTGTATCTCAAGTCACCGAAAAGAAAATGAGAAGCAGAACTGTCGTCCTCAAGATTAATATCATTACTGTACCGCACCTCAAATATCAGAGTACCAGGCCCCAGAGGAACAGAGAGTCCTGTACCGGTAACAAACCCCCGCTGATCATAGAAATCAGCAACACCGGATGAGGTAACAAATGAGGAATCTACAGGGTTGAGACTGTTTGTATTTGAGAGGCAGGCATACGCACTCATCAGGAAGACATAGATTGAGTCCGGAAAAGTGTATGATACTGTAAATCCACCAGCGATTTCATGATCACTTTCATTTCTGATCGCATTGTAATTACGGTTAAAGACCATCACTAACTGCGGAGTCAAACTGAATTTACCCATGGAGAAAGGCAAATCAAGCACATTCATGATAGAACTGAAATTGCCTGAATTGTTGTCTGTGAGTTCGCTATCTTCTACTAATACCTGCCTTCGCGGCTCAAGGACAGTGGAAAAAAGGTTAATTTCCAGTGAAAAGGGACTTTCAAATAATGGCACTCCGGCTCTGATCCCCATAAGAGAATTATTTGAAGCAACTGCCCATGAAATAAGTGCTGCATCTGAGTAAGTACCAGTGGCTAAAGATTGCTCGATAAGATCCAGAGGCCCGTAACTCAACAGAGGAACTTTCCCTGCTGTAAGTGTAAAAAGCCCCGGGGTCCATTGTATAAAAGCAAGGTGAAAATAGGGAACAGAAAAAGGAGGATAGGATTTCTCCGTCACTGTCGCAGGATTATTACCGGGATAAGTAACCGTTTCTGTTGAAACCCAGTCATTACCCAGTTGAAACTGAAGCATAAAATCTGGTGATGGAGAGAATACAGTTCCCCAGTAAAAGCCGATTCTGTTAGAATAATCAATAGCAGAACGAAAGTTACGATCATTATCCGAGACTCTGGTATAATCTATCCTGAGCCTGTACTGGGCAAGACCATAGAAAGTAAACATAGAATCCCGCGACTGGGCAAGTATAGAAGAGAAAAGAGTTATGGCAATGAGAAAGATTTTTGGAAAGAATTTACAGCAGGAACACAGATTATATGAATTGGTAAACGCAGTTTTATTATCCATTTATGGATCTCTTTCCTTTAGTAAGTGCATTAATGCGCTCTTTCACTTTGCTAAAAGATCAGCCAGTCCCAAAAGGCTTGTGTCCAGTTCTTTTTTCCTTGAGGCAACCAGTTTCAAAGGGGTTGTTGTGATTTCACTTTTTTGGATTCCTGTGAGAACCCCGAAAGAATGTCTGCCTATGCAATCCACCGCTGCAGCGCCGAGCCTGGTAGCCAGAATTCTATCAAAAACACCCGGTACTGCACCCCGCTGAACATATCCCAGGACCGTGGTTCTAAGCTCATAACCTGAGAGGTTACTTGCACCTGAGAAATATCTGGAAAGCTCTTCCGCATTGTAAATCGCACCTTCAGATGTAACGATAATTGCGTGGTGCTTGCCTTTGAGATATGCTTCGTGGATTGTAGCTTCAAGCTTCTGGATATCGAAGTCTACCTCCGGAATTATAATCACCTCAGCACCTCCGGCAATTCCTGACATCAGCGCCAGGTATCCGCAATCCCTTCCCATCACCTCGATGGCAAATACTCTTTGATGAGATGAAGCTGTCACTTTAATCCTGTCAATTGCCTCCAGTGCGACATTGAGAGCAGTATCCACTCCGATAGTAATGTCAGAACCGAAAAGATCATTGTCGATTGTGGAAGCGACTCCAACCACAGGGAATCCCATTTGAGAAAGAGCATAAGCTCCCCTCTGAGTACCACTTCCGCCAATAATAATGATTGCATCGATTTCTTTTTCCCTGAGTCTTCTGATCGCAGTTCGTTGTCCCTCTTCAGTCTGGAAATCAGGACTTCTGGAGCTGCCCAGAATTGTACCACCAGCACCGACTATTCCCCCCACATCACGGGCACCCAGCTCAACAAAGGAACCATCAAGCAAGCCCTCATAACCTCTCTGTACCCCAAAAACATCCCAGTCACGAGCACAAGCGGTTCTTACAACAGACCGGATAGCAGCATTCATCCCCGGAGCATCACCACCACTTGTCAAAACAGAAATTTTCATATTTACCTCTGTTTATTTGAATATTTCCAACTTTTCCATCAGGGGAAAAAAGCGATATTGAAACCGCAAAATTATCTGAGCATATCTTTTTTATGAAAATTCTCCAGCAACTCATCCTGACCAGGAACAACATGTCTGTTTCTAAACAGACGCACAGGATGATCTCCCTCGCTTTCCACCCTGTAGTCATAACCGTTTCGTTCGATTACCTGTTCGATAATCTTTTGACTGGGAACAAAGTTTTGGTTTACAGAGTTCAAATAAGAGTGATAGCGGTCCATGTTTTTTGATTCCCACATCGATATGAATTGACCGTTTTCCAGGTTTTTTCTTATCTGGTATACCTCTGTGTGGCGAAAGTAGGGTTTATGCGGGAACAGAATCGCCAGTTCAGGAATCTCGGAAGGATACTTTTCTGTGATACCTTTTTTCCCATAATGCTGTTCAATTAGTTCGCTTACAAACTGAAGATGACCGATTTCGAACTGTAAATTAGAGTTCCAGATCTCTCTTATCCGTTCATCATTTTCTGAACACATTACTGAATGATACAGATAACATTCACAGTATTGAATAAGCATCAGCATTTCTATTGCAGGAAAAGAAGGGTCTATAAGAGAATTGGCAATTGTAAGATGCTGCTCTTCTATCTGTGCAATTTCCTGAAAGAGCGCTCTGCCCTCCTTATCGATGATCCTGTTTCCGATATTGGAAAGAAAATTATTTGTCTGAAATTCAAGAGCTGAGATTAACAAGCAGTTAATCAGGGTTTTAATATGGGATTTTGAAAAGTCAATTGGCGCACAGACGGTATCGATCGGGTGACGATGAGAGATAACTGATGGTCTGCCGGGAAAGATTTCTATCAGATTTCTAACCAGCCAGTCAGCCGGAGTCTCATCACTGTATTGATAAAGGTTTGAAAAACGGTATAGATGATCGATATCTTCGATCATTATGAATTCCAGAGCCGATAAAACCCGGTCATCCGGTTCATTTTGCGCAATGGCAGATGCCAGCCCAGCCTCCGTCACCTCATAGCAAATCGCCATCTCCACAGGTGATTCCTGGAAAGGAATAAGCCAGTTAATCTGTTTCTGCTGCTGCTGTTCAGCCCGGCATAACAAAGAGATTTCCTTTCTGAGATTCGGATTTTCGGTTTTACGAAGAAGCATGTGCAGGAAGAATACTGCCTCAGTTTCCAGAGCGTTTAAAAGGATGATATGAGCCCGGGTGAAAGGATGCACCTGTTCCTTATTGTAAGGAAGAGAATTGATCTGCTTCCAGGTGAGAAACTGCTCTGTTAGAGGGATGCCTTTTTCCACGAAAGGATTAAAACTCACCTGATTCTCCTTTGGAAAATTGGCGTGTACCGGAATTGTTTGCTAAAAAAAGCAACAGATATGCCAGCAGGAGAGGCTGTTAAAAAAATTTTATCTTTGAGTAAAATTCGTGATTTAACTGTTTAAGTCACGATTTCACCCCTGAGGTAAAACACAAGAATTAAAGACTGCTGGTAACTCTCAAGGTACTTATAATCTGTTCATACACAGGAAGGAATTTTTCGAAGAGATCCGGCTTGGTCCAGAAAGAGATCCTGATATCGTAAGTACCTATATTAAAGAAAAACTCAACAAAGCGGAAACCGGATTTGTCGTAAATCCACTTGACCATAGGATTGTCACCGGCGTAGAAGTCAATCAGACCCTGATCCTGGTCGATATCCTTCTTGTTTATTCTTCTTATATACTCCGCATACTCCCGGGCCGGTTCGTTCAGATTGATCGCTATGCCTCTTGTACCATGAAAACCCTCGACTGTAGATCCTATAAAAAGAAGCTCTACACCGGATTTCTGAAGCTCCCTGGCAAAAGCCCTGCTGCTCCGATCCATCTTTTCCGGGTCTGTTTCAATCTTCCAGTTGCCGCTGAAGCTGAAGATAAACCTCAGAGGCTTGTTTTCGTAAATCCCATCCTCCGGATAGTAATCATCAGGATAAAACTGTACCATTGAGGGCGCGCAAGAAAGAAGAAAAGCAAAAGCGGCCAGCAGGAAATATCTCATCAGAGACTCACTTCAGTGGGCAGAAAATTTTTCCGCCGTTCATTTATTCGCTCTACAGAGGCACCAAGAGATGCCAGCCTCTGATCCATGCGTTCATATCCTCTGTCAATTTGCTCTATGTTGTAAATAACACTTCTGCCCTCCGCCGCACAGGCCGCAATCAGCAGTGCCATACCTGCCCTGATATCCGGAGAACTGATAGTTGAGCCATAGAGTGGAGAGGGTCCTACGATAACAGCCCTGTGAGGATCGCAGAGTACTATCTGAGCACCCATACCGATCAGCTTGTCAACAAAAAACAGCCTCGATTCAAACATCTTCTCATGTACCAGGCAAGTCCCCTCAGATTGCGTAGCGGTTACAAGCAGTATAGAAAGAAGGTCTGTGGGAAAACCCGGCCAGGGACTGTCCTCGATTCTGGGTATGGCCCCGCCAAGGTCTTTTTTTATCTTCAGAGGCTGTTTTTCGGGAACGAAAATAGTTCCTTTCTGTGCATCAGTCACCACTTCAACTCCGATTCTTTCGAACTGAAACAGGATCATCCTCATTACAGAGAGATCCACACCTGTAATGGTGAGGGGTGATCTGGTAGCAGCCGCCAAACCAATGAAAGATCCGGCTTCTATATAGTCGCTTCCCACATCGTGAAGAACCGGGCCGAAATTCTGCGATCCGTGTACTTTAAGCACATTTGACCCAATTCCCTCAATCTCTACTCCCAGTTTTTCCAGAAATCTGCACAAACCCTGGACATGAGGCTCTGAGGCGGCATTTGCTATGATGGTAGTCCCTTTTGCCCCTGCGGCTGCGATGAGAGCGTTTTCCGTAGCTGTTACAGATGCCTCATCGAGGTATATATCGGCTCCCTTCAAGCCATCAGATGTCTCCAGAATGAAATTTGTCTGCTGAGTCTTCCGCTCAATGCGCAGATCTGCTCCCAGTGCCTTGAAAACCAGAAAATGGGTATCCATTCTTCGCCTGCCGATCATATCCCCGCCCGGCTGGCTGATTACCGCTTTTCCGGTCCTGACAAGCAGTGATGAGGCAAACAGGATCGATGCTCTTATTGTACTGGAGAGTTTGATGGGAAGTTCAGAGGACCTGATTTCCGGGGCCTCAATAGTCACAGAACCATCACAGAGAGGAGAAATTTTGGCACCAAGTTCGGAAGCGATTTCAAGCATGTTGCGCACATCACCAATATCCGGGACATTGTTAAGGGTAACAGGTCTGCAACTGAGAAGCGAGGCGGCAATCAGCGGCAATGCCTCGTTTTTATTTCCGGAAACCCTGATGCTTCCTTTCAGACTGGTTCTGCCCTCTACGATAAATCCACTCATTAGAGACTCCTGAAGAAAAACGGGAAAATATTAAAATATATCAGAGGACAGAAAAATGAGAGATTATGCCGGCAGTAGTGCTTAGAACAGTGAAATATGCTGATTTTCAATGAAAATTGCCCGGTATTAAATTCGGCACTCATTTACGAAGAAAAGTAGTTATATTTATAAGAAATGAGTATGAGATTACGCTCTGTCTGCGAGCATACCAATTTCTTGACGAACACCGTTCTTCTGGGAATTCTTCTTTGAATAGTGCGTGCGCGCCGTCCTCATGCCGACGGATTACAAGTTATTCAAGGGAACAACCAATATTCCAATAAGAAGGATCAAGAATGAGGGCTCGTGGGCAGAGCTTTTATTTTCTACAGCACTTTACCCGGATTGAGGATTAATTTTCCGTATTGCTCAATCAAAGAGGCGGTTATCTCCTCTTTTTCACCCAGACATTTAAGAGCCAGAGCAATAGCTTCTATGGTAGAAAGGCCCTCTCTTTTAGTCTGAGCGCGTAAGGAGTGATGCTGCGGATTGAGAGAGATGCGGTTCAGTTTCAGAAACCAGGGATTACGCCACCAGAGGGTTTTGGCCTGTTTCCACGATCCATCAAGAGCAATAATTCCCCGCAAAGCCGAAGGGTTATCCATCTCCTTTTTATTCCTTGCGAAGACCTGGCAGGGCTTGCTTGTTTCAGCACTGCCTTTCAGATAGAGAATCCCCCAGTTTGAAGGCTGTTCATCGGGACCGGCAACATATTTGAAATTAGGCCAGGAGAGTCCAACAAGAAGTTTGCTGTTGGAAAGAGTCATGTTGGCGAGTTTTGCGGAATTGAGTTGTTTATATTGTTCCTGAGGGTGCTGCAGGATAATGACCCGGAGGTGATTTTCAAAAGACAGCACCTTTCCACAGAAACACTCTTCCCTGGAACGCAGGCATTGAGGACATGCCTTGAATCTGTCGATTTTTAAATGGGCCCTGGGATCTTTTTTCTGCAACTGAGTTTTTATCGTGTGAAAGGTTGAATTCATTGTTTTGGTCTTTTGGCGGTAAGATACATGTGTTCCACAGGAAGACTTCCGGTCCGGATGATGGTATGTGTAGTCATGGCAACAACTTCCCAGCCCTGTTCCCCGATTTTATTTAGATAATTGTACAGGGTGATATCAGTCCAGTTGGACAGGTTTTCGCCATTAACGAAGTGAACTTTCCATGACGCTTCTTTGGGTAGTACATGGCCGAAAATACCTTTTCCGTATTTTTCGGCGATGATAAACTGGTATTCCCATTTCTGCATGGTCAAATCTCCTTTTTCAGGAATATAAGAAATTCACAACTGTCCGGGTCATTATTCACTTCGACTACGCTCAGTGAGCAACTTCGGCTTGGCTTTGTACACACAAACTTAATTAATATTCAGTGTACAAGCCTGAACTGCGGAAGACAAATCATTTCACAGAAAAGATTTTCCCCAAAGACACGTCGGAAATGACTCACCGGGGCTATTCTCGTTTTTTTTTACAAGGATTTACAACACTATTAAAATACCGGATCTCTCTGTTTAGCAAGGAATTATAATATCCCTTGATGCCCACACTTTCAGGCAATTATTGCAGTACCCCGTATTCCTTTTGTAACCTGTCCCTCAGATATTTTTTTACATCCGGGCTTTCACTTGTCTCGTACATAAAAAGCAGCAGATTCTTCCCTTCCTGGGCTTTCCCGCTTTTACGATAGTATGCTGAGGCGAGGCCGGCAAGTTTATGGCTGTTCTCCCCGGGTACTCTGGATGCAAGAGCATAGTATTGAGCTGCCGTTTCCGGGTCATCGTAATACTTGTAATAAATAGTCCCCAGAAAGAATGCTATGTTCCACCTGGTGTCCCCAAGATAGAAAATTCCCCTCTCCAGAATAGCTCTTGATGCATCAGGATTTCCGCATAAATCTGGAATCATCAATCCCGCAAACTCGTACGCAGGGTAAAAATAGGGGTTGAGCCGTGTAATTATATCCACCATCTGAACCAGCCAGGTGAAATTCTTGTCGGTTATATAGTGACTGCCGAAATAGAGTACGGTTCTTATCCAGAGATAGTGAGAAACAGTGGACTGAAAACCAAGAAGCGCATTTTCAATCCTGTTCTGGCCCGGAAGATAGGTCATGCTCTCCTGACTCCATGATGGCCCGGTGATAGCGGTCAGGTTCTTTTGCGTGAAGCATATCCCGGTGATCGATAAAACAGATAGAGTCATCAATATAACCGAGCGGATCATAGGTCTTTCCGGGAAAAGAAAAGAATTGAGAGTGAGAGAAGGAGAATGGTGTACAGAAAACCATATAAAAGTGCACCCATGATGTATCCCTCAGGGATACTGATATCGTAAACTACCTGTGCCCGGATATTAAAATGCTCAAGATTGGGAAAAACATAGTAGATAAACTTCAGCAAAGCTCTCCAAACAGGGCTGTTCTGCTGCTTCGCCCCAATTCCGATCATGGTATTAAGGTGGCCGGCTATATAGAAACCGATTGAAAAGATGGCAGCCAGAGTTGGAGTGGTAAAAGAGGAGAAAAAAATCGAGGCCGATATCATTACCGCCATCTCTACAGCGATCAATACCACTGCCCAGATCAATGTGAATTTAACCGATGCTCCCAACAGATTTATGGAAATGAAAAACACCGCTGCGATAAGAGCGAAATTCAGCATCAGGATGGAAAGCAACCCGAAGAATTTCCCAAGAATGAAAGATTCCCGATTTACCGGCTTTGTTAAAATGCCATAAACCGTTTTTGAAGAAACCTCTGTCCCAAGCATCGCCACACCGATAAATACCGCCAGAAGCAGACCAGTAATAGACATCGTAGCCAGCCCGAAATCCGCCATCACCTGTGCTCTTGAAAAAACGGAAAGATCACCAAAGGACATGGAAAGGAAGAGCGCAACACCGGCAACAAGAAGGATATTGTAAAGAACCTTGTTACGGACAGTCTCTTTGAAAGTATTGGCTGCGATTATGAGAGTTGCTTTCATAGAATTCAGGTTTTCAGTTCAGATAGTTCTGAAGAAGCACTTATTTCTGCATTGTCTCTGCCGTCTTTGCTCTCAACCGAGCCTCCGTAAAGCAGATCCTCCAGTGACATCGTACGCCGTGAAATCGAGTCCACTTTTATGCTTCTTGAAAAGAGAAAATTCTGGATCTGTCCCGGATCACTCTTCCCGGGTACAAAAAGCTGATAACTGTTTTTTTCCAGATCCCTTATTTCACAATTAAGACTGCGAAGATGCAGAAGGTCATCCGGACTGAGATCCGAAACATTGATCTCCGTTCCAAGAAAACCTCTGTCCAGAATCTCATCGATTTCACCGCAGAATGTCAATTTTCCCTTTGACAATACAACCACATCATCACAAACCGCCTCTATATCATCAAGCACATGAGAACTGAAAAAGATTGTTTTCCCTTTTTGTGCAAGATCAGAGAAAAGATTCCTGAAAAGCCGTCTTCCGGGTGGGTCCATTCCGCTCATCGGTTCATCGAGAATAAGCGTATGAGGATCTCCCAGAAGAGCCTGAGCCATATTGAGACGCTGCTGCATCCCCTTGGACAGTTCTTTTACTCTGGAACCGGCTTTTTCTGTCAGATTAACCAGGGCAAGTACTCGATCGATTTCACTTTTTATAACCAGTTTGTCCAGGTCCAGCAATTCTGCTGCAAAGCGAAGGGTTTCGCTTACTTTCAGGTGGCTGTAAAAGTATGGCTGTTCGGAAAGGAAAGCCACACCCTTTCTGGCTTCCTTGAGACGGGAGTCTTTGCCGTAAATTTTTACCGAACCGGTATCCGGAAACACCAGGCCCATAATCATTTTTATGGTGGTTGTTTTTCCTGCCCCGTTAGGGCCTACAAAGCCTGTTACCCGGTTCTTTTTAGCGATAAAGGAAAGGTTAGATACTGCGGGTATCCTCTTTGCCCAGAAATCCTTTTGATAGACTTTTGAGACATTGGATAGTTCAATAGCACTCATTACAAAAAAAATAATACAGAAATGTTAAAATGGGAATATCCCGGCGGCATTT